>CAZNXI010000164.1:0-6560 GCA_964577005.1 uncultured Rheinheimera sp. | reverse complement strand
CAACTATCAATGCCTTATTACAGCGCACAAGAGCGGGAAATAGCTGGTGTAGAGGAATCATACCAGCTTCATCGACGATTAATCGGTTAATACAACCACTATCGGGATAGGGCAGCAAATTTCTAATTGATTGAAGAGTTGAAGCCCATACGGGAAAAATCAAGCTAACATCTCGCAAAATGCTCGCTCCCGATGTCGCCAACTTGCGTCGGGCTTCATAGTCCCATTCTGCGTTAATTACATCGATATAAGTTCTAATTGAAACGATTACTTCATCTTTACGTCGTACAGCTTCTAATTGTAAAAACTGCCAAGCTAATTCAAACAATTGTTGTTGTAAGAGATGATTTTCTTGTGGAAAGCGAGTATAAAAGTCTTGAGTGGGATAACCAGAAAGTTGTTGTTCAATTTGTTTGAGACGTTCTGTTAACTCTTCCCTTTGTTGTTGCCAATGATCCGACTGTTCAACAACATGAGAAGATTGCCGAGCTTGAATCTCCCTAACTTCCTCTAATTGTAATGCTACCTGTACACGAGCAGCTTTTAGAGACTCGCGATTTAAAGGCAGTTGAAACGGAAAAGAAGTTGCTAAGGTTGTCATTATAGGAGCTTCAATTTCTCGATGCAGTCTTTTGATAATGTGAGAAGTACTTGTCTTAGTGATTTTTTGCCAAAATTGGTGCAATAAATACCAAACTCGCTGCCACCAAGACCACTTTTTAGATTTTCCTTGAGAATAATTGATACGATTCAGCGACTTAACTGCCTTCTCTAAATAAGGGAGAATTTTCTCGTAGGCTTCTCGTGGATATTGGTCGTAGTTAGGTAAATCGTTACTGGGTTGCTTGAAAACCGTTTCTATTTGTTGGTTGAGAGCTGCTAGCTCTTTATTCAATTGCTCTTGTGTCCCTAGCAAGTGTTCTTTTTGACGCTCCTTTTCTCGCTCTAACTCTTGTTGTTGCCCTAGTTCTTTTACTCCAGCTATAAGCAGACTGGATTTTTGAGACCATTCATTTTGGCTGAACGTCTCAGAATTTAGCCAGTCAATAGCAGCTTGCAATTTAGGGATCACCTGTTTTTCAATTAGTTCTTTTCTTCCTCCTGTAAGATAAAAACTGTTGTCGGGAAAATGACCTGCCAATCGCTCTAGCACATTATTAACAGCACGGTTATTCGTACTAGTTACAAAAGTCAAATTGCTCTGGTCAAAACCATCTGATGCCAACTGATAGCCCCGCTCAACTACGGATAAAGCGATCTCATGTAATAATAAAGTCGTTTTGCCATTTCCTGGCGGTCCGACCACCGCAGTAAGAGAATTTTCTCTCTGGTGTTTAAGAGCAGTCGCTTGATCTTGGTTAGGAGGATCTGTGGGAAAAGCACCAAAGAATAATACTTCATGACGAGGTTTAGGGGGGTGTCCGAATAGATATTCATAAGCGGGATGATTCGGTTTTGCCCAACTATCAAAAGATTGCGAACTAATTTTTTGTAAATCTTTTTTCAAATTGTAGTTGGCTCTGACAAAATCAAAACGCAGTAAATAAGGTGAAGGCTTCAAGGGCAAAGAAGAAAATGGCAGCTCGACCAACTCCATAAAATCTTGCAATGTCGAAAAAGGGTGTTTGAAGGTAGATTCTATAAAAACTTTTAATCCTTCTTTAGTTACTAGGTTTTCTACTTCTTCTTCATCTAGTTGTGATAATTCCATTAAATTAGGAATAACTGGCTGAAAATTATATTCGGTTAAATCCCAACCCATCTTGCGAAACTTACCGAGAAAGATCGAGGATACGTCAATAGTAAAAACTGGACGAAACTGTCTTTGATTTTTCGAGACTTTGTAAATCTGGGGAAAGGCAAGAGCGAGTTTGGTTTCTGGTTGATTTTGGCGATCTGAAGCAGAAAAATATTGTTCTTTCAGTTCTTGAAACAATGATTTTGACAGAAGTAGATTATCTCCGACAATCGAAACTCCCTTGTCCCAAGTATTTTGTCCTAGAGGCGTAATGGCATCAACACTAGCATTACTCAACTCTTCTAAATAAATATAGTCGAGCCATGCTGATATCAACATTTCAATTTTAGCCGTCTCTGACATAGCCATTAATTATCCATAACTACTCCAATATGAATTACCCTAACGCAATCAGTTATCTCTTCGCAGAATTGTTCTGGAGAGCGATAGTCACTAATGAGATGGCGTTTGACTGACCCGATTTATTGTTGACCATAACGTTCTGGTCAGATTCTAAAATGTCATTTTTTGCTTCGATTATTCTGGCTTATTTTGACCAATTAAATTTTCTAGTTTGTTCAATAAAGTTTCAAGCTGTCTGCGCTTTTTTTGATCTTCCCAAATACGGTTTTTCTTGACCTGTTGATAAACGGCTTTGAGACGGTCTGGTATTTCTGGTACTAGTTTTGGCGAAGCCGATTGCAGCGATTTGATTTTTTCTTTGATTTGGCTAAGAGAAAGCTGCTGGTCAATCGCTTCAGCTAGCAAATCCGTTCTGGCTGATTCATCTTTGAGCAAGGCGATCGCCTTGGCTTTGGTATAAGCAATTTGACCAGAACGTAAAGCTAACTTAATATCTTCAGGAAGATTTAGTAGAGGCAATCTGTTTTTGACAAACGACTCCCAATTCATCAAACCCAAGCTTTTAAATACTTCTTCAACGAGCGATAGTTCTGATGAGGCGATGTCTAACGGAGCAGATCCATTGTTTCCCATAACGTTATGGGAAGATTTTTCAGGAGCATCTTTTGACTCGCTCATTTGCTCACTCCATTCCTTGTCCTCTATGCTCTTTAGACCTTTTTGCAGCCGATAGAGAGTTCGGGGAACTTCTTGGGGATCGCTCTTAAATTTAATTGCTAACAATTGGAGAATTCCTTCAGTTTCTTCAAGCGGATTTAGGTCTTCCCTTTGAAGATTTTCAATTAAAGAAATTGCCCAGGCTGATTCATCATCAAGCTCTTTTACTACTACTGGCACTTCAGACAACCCCGCTTCTGTTGCTGCTCGGTAACGTCTTTCTCCTGCTACTAATTCGTATCCTCCTTGAGGTAAGGGGCGCACCAATAAAGGTTGCAAGATACCGTGAAGCTTGATCGAGGCTACTAGTTCTTGTAAGGCGATCGGGTCAAAGTAGCGTCTGGGCTGCGATGATGGTCGATGAATATCAGCTAGCTTAACTAATGAAGAATCAGCTGAGTTGAGATTAGATTCCGTCTCGGACAACCAACTTGGGGGTGGAGTGGTAATTTTACCGCTAAAGGCTTTGTTACTTTTGCGAGGACTCATAGTTGTCAGGTAAAAACAAATTATAAAGACATTAATGACTTAGCAATTTTATTTAGCAGAGCGACGGCGGGATGTTTGGGGGCATAAACAGCTAATGGCTCGCGCTCTTCCGAAGCATCCACAAACGCCGTAGCACGAGGCACAGGGAAAAAAATCTGACCCCAAGAACTAAGTTGTTCTTGAATTGCCCCTAGAGTTCGCACATCAGCCGAATTATTTTTAGCATAACGAGTAGGAATAAACCCAGCTATTAATAATTTTTTGTTGGCTTTTTTGACCGAATTAAGAGTTTGCAAAAGTTCGTCCGTTCCTTCAAAAGCTTTCATATGAGTTTCAATCGGCACGAGAACGTGAGTTGCTGCTACAAGACTGACAAAGGAAAGTAATCCCAAGCTTGGAGGACAATCAATCAAAATAAAGTCATATTCATCTTTCAGAGGTTCGAGGGCTTCTTTTAGACGAAAATCTCTCAAGGATGCGTTAACCAATTGCATCTCAGCACCAGAAAGGACTCGGTTAGCAGGGGCTAAGTCCATATTATGGATTGCTTCATGAATAGGTAAGGGAAGTTCTTCTACTATGGCATCAGCCACGGTAGCGTCTAATTCTTTAGGAATTAAACCCATAAATTTCGTTAAAGAGGCTTGAGGATCCATGTCAACCAACAACACCCGATGTTGAAACTGTGCTAATTGATAACCCAGATTCATAGTTAAGGTACTTTTGGCGACCCCTCCAGCTTGATTGAATAAAGCGATGATTCGACAGGGATATTGGTTAGTAGACACGTGATAAATAGTCCTAAATGAATAGCAATCGAGGTAGATTTTCCCATTGGAGTATTAATTGTTGTTCTATTGCTTCGGGAATATCTATTTTTATTCTCCTGCTTGTTGCTTGAGCAAATTCACTAATTCCTCAGATAACCATAAGCCGGCATCGCGTAAAGCCTGAATTCTAGGAGATACAGCAGAAATTAATCCGCGTCGTTTGGCTAAAATTAATATGGCTCCAGTTCCTAGAGTAGCAATGCCTTGAGTTTGGGCGCACCGTCGCGCTGCTCTATCATCAATAATTACTCTACAATCTGGAATAGAAAGAGCCAAGCTAATAACTGCTGATTCTCCTTTACCTAAATCCCAGGCTGTTACTTGTGGTGAAATTAATCCAACTTCAGTTTTTCGCGCCCAAGTTTTTGTAGGTAACTGTCGAGAAGCTACATCCTCTTGTCCTGATGCTGTGACTTCTGACCACACAGCATCAGGCACCAAAATTTCTTCAAATAATTGTGGTAATAGCTCAGCTTGTTGACTTTTAAAAAGAACAATTAGAGGTGAAGCATTGATGCTCACTCGCTCAATTAACACTCTTCTAATTCCTCAGCTAACTCTTGGCTGGTGTACTGCATAAAGGAAACTTGATAGCGAGACAAATCCTGAATAAATTCCGAACGAGTGACTCCTGCTATTTCCGCTGCCTTTCCTTGTGAGATTTCACCTAATTCATACCATTTGACTGCTGCGGCAATTCTCATTTCTTGAACAAATTCTTGAGGATTTTTCCGCAAAGCAGAAAATACAGTTTCTGGTAACTGGATTGAAACAGTTGTCATGAAGACTTTACCTCTTAAATTAACGTATTTTTCTTTATTTTACGGCAACTCAGGAATTGGAGAATGATCGAGTCCTTTCTTCTTCGCCTGAAGATGATATTTCTTCAAAGTCGAACCCTTACATTTAATTCCCTGCTCGCTAAACACAGAAGCCACCTCATCATAGCTATAGCCCATCACCAACGCGGAATCAATTCTTACTGACTGTCGTTCTATTACCGAGCGCAAAAATCCCGGCTTTTTGGTCTTGGGCTGAAGCTTCTGTAATTTTTTTTGTATGGCTAATTCTAGAGGAGAAATATTTGTATCCATCTGTCTTTTTCAACTCAGCTCCATTCCATCATATCTTTCAATAGCAGTTTTTTTATAACCAAGAAAAGTCTATTATTTACCGTCTAGGACGGTAGGGCAGCATAACCATTTTGCATCTCATAAAATCTTCGCAATAAATATCACACATTATGTACCTATTTAGGATACAATAAATTAAACAAAATCCTTGAATAATAAATCTTATGTAAATGGTAGCCAGTGTTGGTAGGTGCTATACAAATCCTCAAGACTACGCTCAAGAAAATTACTATACAAAGAGTGAAAGTTTTTCCAATTCAAAATGGTTAGGACTCGCTGCCAATATTCAAGGACTAAGCGGTCAAATAAAAGATAAAGATTTTCAGAACGCCTACTCTTCACTAGACCCCAACGGGAATCCTTTACGAAAACAACAGCAATATCAAAAATCGAGCCGTCGCTACAATCGTCCAGGTACAGATGTCACCCTATCTGCACCTAAAAGTGTTAGTGTTGCTGCCCTAGTTTATGAAAATCAAGACATATTAAAAGCACATAAAGCTGCCGTTAGTGCCACGATGAAATATGCTGAAAATAACTGCATCTTTTATCAAACCAAACAGCGCGGTCAAAAACTTCTATTACAAAGTAAATCTGCCCAGATAGCTGTTTTTCACCATGACGATAACCGTAATAAAGACCCTCAGCTTCATAGCCACTGTGTCATTCTCAATCAGACCCAATGTCCCGACCAAAAATGGAGAGCTGTTGCTAATAAAGAACTCTATAAACAGCAGAAAACTATCGGTGCTTACTATGACCACGAACTTGCTCGTCACATACAGCAACTCGGCTATCAAGTAGAGTGGACGAGCGACCATACTTTTGAACTAGCTGGTGTAGATAAAGAAAGATTAGATGCCGTATTTTCTAGTCGTAGCAATCAAATAGAAGCAGAATTAGCCAAGTTGGGATTAACTCGTGCTACTGCTACGGCAGAACAAAAGCAGGCAGTTTGTCTCAAGACACGGCAAGAAAAAAAGCGCTCGTCACATCCACAAGACCGCCAAAAACAGCTTAAGAGATGGCAGAGCCGAGCAGTAGAAAATGCAATTGAGCTAAATAACCCAAGTGAATATCATCGCGATCTGTTTGAGAGAACTTACAGTAACCAGAACCCCGCTCGTGGCATCAACGAACTTATTAGTAATGCGACAGAAATCTTGACAGAGCAGAAAAATGCTTTTTTACCCCACGAATTATTAAGGGAGTGTTTGCGCCAGAGTCAGGGAGGATACGACCCAAAGAAGATACAAACCCAAATCGCGCTCTATCAAGAATTTGTCCCTA
>CAZNXI010000163.1:625-6563 GCA_964577005.1 uncultured Rheinheimera sp. | reverse complement strand
GTTTGGTCTGTAGAGGCTATTCATACTGAAATTAATGCTGCTGCAGAAGCCTTAGGTTTAGGTATGGGTAAAGTCGGCATGCCATTACGAGTTGCAGTGACGGGCGGTGGTAATTCTCCGGCTTTGGATATCACTTTGCAGCTGATTGGTAAAGATCGTGTGTTAGCTCGCATTGAGCTAGCCTTAGAATATATTCGACAACGTGCAGAAAACGCATAAGCAGGTTTCAGTAACGCCTGGCTAGCCGGGCGTTATTTTTTGCAGATGCAGTATGCCTAAAAATTATTGTGAACAATGCCCATTTTACTATTTTTATTCAGTTTATTATCTTTTAATGCCATGGCTGACGAAGAGCCTGAAGGGGATGAAATTAATGTCCCTGGTCTAATCGATTTAGGTTTTTTAGGCACTATTACCGGGGATATTGAAGTCGGCTTCTTATTTCTAGACGGAAATACAGACGCTCGGGGTTGGCGGATTTCTTCTGAAATGGTGCATGACACCGAGCTTTTTCGGAACCGGTATAACATCCAAGGTCGGCTGCAAAAAAATAAGTATATTGATCAAGTGACGGGGCAATCTGGTAGGCAAACTTCGGTAAAACGCTACGCTTTCTCTGGTCAGAGTAATTATAAGTTTCTCTCTGGTACTCAATCCTTTTTTGGCCGTGCTGCTTACGCCTATGATATGTTTGGTGCTTTTAAGCAACAAGGTTCGCTGGCAACAGGTTACGCAAACCGAGTCTATGAACGCCAAGCTAATTATCTTGATTTAGAGACCGGGCCTGGTTTTGCTTTTCGCGAAAGTGCTGCTGGCAATAGCACGAAGGGACTTATTTGGTTTCTAGCCGTTAACTATGAGCAGGAGCTGTATAAGGGGAGCCGTTTTCGGCAAACTTTTGAGGGGAATGTGTCATTAGATGGTGAAAACACCATGTACAGTAGCCGCTCTAGCTTAACTTCGCAAATTAATGGTCGATTAGCTATGCGTTTAAGTTTTACTGCGCATTTTAACTCTAGACCGGAAGATAATTTGGAGACCTTAGATACTGAATCCTCGGCTTCTTTGGTTTATTCATTTTAGATTCGACACATAAGTATATTAAAAATAACATTTTTTCGTCATACAACTTTCATAGTTAACTGTTCCAATCTTTGCGAAATTATTATTAGATAAATCGCAGGAGCTTTTTGTATGACAACCCAAAATTTGACGACCGGTATTGATAATTCTGGTATTGACCCTATTAGTAACCACTCAGCTAATCCTTCTTTTCAAGATATCGTAGAAACACGGATGGCGCGCCGTAGCTTTTTAAAAGGTAGCTTAGCCGCCGCAGTATCAGGTATTCTTGGCGTTGGTTTAACCGGCTGTAATAGCAGTGACACTGCTGAACCAACGCCACCTGTTAGTGTTGCGCCAGCGCCTACCTTTTTAGGTTTTGCGGCCTTAGCGACTAATCGTGCTGATGCGGTCACCGTACCTGCAGGTTACACGGCTAAACCTTTTCTTGCTTGGGGTACGCCAATCACCGGGACATACCCGAACTTTTTAGAAGATGCCACCAATACTGCACAAGAGCAGGCCATGCAAATGGGCATGAATCACGATGGTATGCACTTTTTCCCAATTGATGTACGTAACGGTGGTAATAACTCTGCTGAAGGCTTATTGGTTATGAACCACGAATATGTTGAGCCTAATGTACTGCATCCACAAGGCCCGGTATTACCGAGACCAGCAGAGCAAGCCGCGAAGGAAATTGCAGCACATGGCGTTAGCGTGGTGCATATTCAGAAAAATGCCCAAAATGAATGGCAAGTGGTCGCAAATAGTCCTTTTAACCGCCGCATTACTGCGGAAACGCCAATGGCAATGTCTGGTCCGGTGCGTGGTCACAGCAAACTGGTCACCAAGTATAGCCAAGATGGCACCATGACCCGTGGCACAATCAATAACTGTGCCCATGGCTATACGCCTTGGGGGACTTATTTAACGGCTGAGGAAAACTGGGCCGGTTATTTTATGAATAGCGACGCAACCCAAGTTCGTGAGCACAGCCGCTATGGTGTGCGTTCGGCTAATGGTCGCTATTTTTGGGAAACCGCTACTCCAAGCGCTGATCGTTTTAGTCGTTTTAATGCGTCAACTTTAGCCGCTTCGGCCGCTGAAGATTATCGCCATGAACCTAATACCTTTGGTTGGATTGTAGAGATTGATCCTTTTAACCCAGATAGCGTGCCACAAAAGCGTACGGCCTTGGGGCGTTTTGCGCATGAAGGCATTGTATTTGCTAATGTTACCGAAGGTGAGCCTATTGTTGCCTATTCTGGTGATGATGCACGCAACGAGTATATCTACAAGTTTGTCTCTAAAGCACCGTACTTTAAAAATACCGCTGGTGGTCATTTGCTGAATGAAGGCACATTGTACGTGGCGCGCTTTAATGCAGATGGTTCAGGTGATTGGTTACCCCTTGATATCACTAACCCAGAATTTATTGCTAAAGCGGCGGTGGCCGGTGTGGTATTTAGCGATCAAGCGGATGTACTTTTAAATACCCGTTTAGCCGCCGATGTGGTGGGTGCAACGAAAATGGATCGTCCAGAGTGGGGCGCCGTCCATCCAGAAACATCAGAAGTCTATTTTACCTTAACCAATAACACGCGCAGAACAGAAGCTACAGTGGATGCTGCCAACCCTCGCGCAAACAATACTACAGGCCATATTATTCGCTGGAAAGAGCGCAGTAATATTGCTGCTGTGCAGTTTGATTGGGATATTTTCTTGCTGGCTGGTGACGTAGGAACAGCAACGCCAGGCAGTGATTTAGTGTTAACGGCCGATAATCACTTAGCCAGCCCAGACGGTATATGGTTTGATGATAATGGCTTGCTTTGGATCCAAACCGATATGAGTGGCTCGCAGCAAAGTAGTGGTCCTTATGGCAATAACCAGATGTTGATAGCTGATCCACAAAGCCGGCAGATTAAACGCTTTTTAGTTGGGCCGGTAGAATGCGAGGTAACTGGAGTGATTATGACACCCGATCATCGTACGATGTTTGTGAATATCCAGCACCCTGGCGATCGTTCTACCGCGACAAATTTCACCAGTAACTGGCCTGCTGGCGGGACAAATCGCCCACGCTCTGCCACGGTGATTATCACCAAAGATGATGGTGGTATTATCGGCAGCTAAATCCATAGCTAAGGATTTACTTTGCCAAAGCGTATTGCAGTGACAGCGGTATTAAAAGGATTAACACACCGCTGTCGCTACAAGAAAGTTGGAGAGACACCGCATAAAAATAGGGGCTACAAGGCCCCTATTTTCCGTTTAGCTATTTTAGCAAAGCTAATTAGTGCAGTACTCGTGCTCTTAAGGTGCCTGGAATGGCTTTAAGTTCAGTTAATGCCAACTCACGATCTGCCGATTCAATATCGATTACCACATAACCAATTTCCTGATTAGTTTGCAGATATTGACCGGCGATATTCACATTATGCTTAGCAAAGGCTTCGTTGATCTTGGTTAGCATGCCTGGCTGGTTTTTATGGATATGCAGCAAGCGCGCCCGATCTTTATGCTCTGGTAGGGACACTTCTGGGAAATTCACGGCAGAGAGGGTAGAGCCATTATCGCTGTATTTCACCAATTTCCCGGCGACTTCAAAACCAATGTTTTCCTGTGCTTCTTGAGTTGAACCACCGATATGCGGGGTCAGGATCACATTATCAAACTGGCGCAGTGGCGACACAAACTCTTCGTTATTGCCTTTTGGTTCGACTGGGAAAACGTCGATAGCGGCACCAGCCAGTTTTTTACTCTCAAGCGCTGCGGTTAAAGCATCAATATCCACTACAGTGCCGCGCGAAGCGTTAATTAAGATGGCACCGTGCTTCATTAGCGCTAATTCGGCTTCGCCAATCATATTTTGGGTTTGCGCAGTTTCCGGCACATGTAAGCTAATCACATCCGAGGTTTTAAGCACTGTGGCTAAATCGACCTGAGTAGCGTTACCCAATACCAACTTGCTCTCAATATCGTAAAACTGCACCCGCATCCCCAGTTGCTCAGCCATAATGCTAAGCTGGGTACCGATATGACCATAACCAATAATACCTAAGGTTTTACCCCGGGCTTCAAAGGATTGATCGGCCGTTTTTAGCCACTCGCCACGATGGGCCGCGGCATTACGCTGCGGAATACCCCGCAACAACATAATAATTTGCCCCAGCACTAATTCGGCGACCGAACGGGTATTGGAGAAAGGCGCATTAAACACCGGAATGGCGCGTTTTAAAGCAGCCGTTAAATCAACCTGATTAGTACCGATACAGAAACAACCAATGGCCACCAGCTTGCTGGCTGCTTCCAGCACGTTTTCGGTCAGTTGGGTACGCGAGCGAATACCAATAAAATGCGCATCTTTGATGCGTTCAATTAGCTCATCTTCGGGTAGCGAGGTTTTTAGATACTCGATATTGGTATAGCCCTGATCTTTAAAGGTTTGAACCGCACTTTGGTGTAAGCCTTCCAGCAGCAGGATCTTAATTTTGTCTTTTGCCAGCGAAAATTTTTCCATGTTACTTCTCTTGTGCTTGATTAAATAAAAATGCTGCCTTGGCTTAAAGCCGTGTTGATCACGGTTATTATTATTTTAAGGTTTGCGTACCGTCAGCAGTGCCCACTAATACGATATCTGCAGCACGATGTGCAAAAATGCCATTAGTAACCACGCCCACAATATTGTTTATTTGTTGCTCGGTAGCAAGAGGATCGATGATCTGCAAACCATGCACATCAATAATCACATTGCCATTATCGGTGATCACACTTTCTCGTAGCACCGGGCTACCACCTAATTTCGCCAACTCGCGGCTAACATAGGCGCTGGCCATTGGGATAACTTCCACCGGTAAAGGGAACTTGCCCAATACTTCAACCTGCTTGCTATTATCAACGATACAAATAAAGGTATCGGCTACGGCGGCCACAATTTTTTCACGGGTAAGGGCAGCACCGCCGCCTTTAATCATATGACGCTGTGGGTTAATTTCGTCTGCACCATCAATGTAGACGCTAAAACGCTCCACACTATTGAGGTCAAGCACGGGAATGCCGAGCGCTTTTAAGCGACTGGTCGACTGCTCAGAGCTAGAGACTGCGCCTGCAATCTGCTCTTTAATCTCCGCGAGCGCATCGATAAAATGATTTACGGTCGATCCCGTACCCACACCGACTATACTCTTGGCCGGAATAAATGCTAGCGCTGCGCGGGCAGCATTACGTTTCATTTCATCTCGCGTCATTAGAATCACTTTGTGCATTTAGCCATACAGACGGATAGTATATCTTTTGCAGTAAAAAAATACAGCGTTGCTTTTACCCACTGGCGAGCCTTGCTATGGCTTGAATTGAAAATACTGGCTTGGGGTAATAACGGCGTCCAGTGGCTGATCCCAAGCTTCAACCGGAACGGCCTTAACCTGTTGGCAATTATGCGCCAAGCCAACCACTAAGGTGCTTGGATTAGGCGGTAACTGAGCCAAAGTTCGATCATAAAAGCCCCCGCCCATGCCCAAGCGCTGCCCCTGACTATCAAAAGCAACTAAGGGCGTAAAGATCACGTCTAGCTCTGCTAGGGGCTTAATTTCAGCACAATTTAATACAGGCTCGGCAATACCAAAGCGGTTTGGCTGTAATGGTGTTTGCGGTCGATAATGTTGAAATAGCAAATAGCCGGCAGCAAAAGGGTGAAGCACCGGTAAATACAGGTTTTTTCCGGCGGCGAGGAATGCGTGAATAAGCGGTGCAGTGTTAATTTCGCCTTCGTTGGTTAGGTAGAGCGCAAAGTGCTGAAGCGCCATTAAAGAGGGGTGCTGTAATACTTGCTCTGCAAGCACTGTGGCGGCGTGTTGTTGTTCGGCAGCCG
>CAZNXI010000163.1:0-615 GCA_964577005.1 uncultured Rheinheimera sp. | reverse complement strand
CAGCCGTTAAGGCTTGGCGCCGGCGACGAATTTCAGATCTGAGTTGTTGACGGTTTTGCATAGTAGATAAGGAGGCAAAACATAGCATGGCTGCAAGATAGCATAAAAAGGCTAAGTGTTCTCCGGAATTGCCGTAACATGTTTAAGCCCTTGAACCATAGGTTCAAGGCGGAACGGCAATGGCCACCGTAGGCTTCCCAGTACAAGCTGGGCCTGCACAAAAGTGACACAGAACCATCCCTTAGTAAAACAATTATCGGCTCAGGGACATCAACACATTACGAGCAAACCAGAGAACACCTTAAGTATATCACTCTAAAATCTGCTGTCTAAGTTAATCTATAGGAAATTGGTCTAACTGCTGGTTGTTTATGCGCCTTGCCGCTTAACTGGGCTATTGCTTAAGGCGGGCTTAGCTATTTAAGGTTGACCAAGGTGTCTAAGGTTGACGAAAAAGCTTAATGTTAGCCTAGGTGCTTAAGGTTGGCGAAGGGCGAGGGTGGTGGTAGCATATGTCATCAGGTGAAAAGATTCTTTTTAGCGAAATAGCGAGGCGGCCATGCCCAATACTTTAACTTCCAGTTCGTTGATTCAAAGCTATGATCGCTGGAGTGC
>CAZNXI010000162.1:0-6599 GCA_964577005.1 uncultured Rheinheimera sp. | reverse complement strand
CTGCGCACGGTACTGGCCTGGCAGAAAACCCGGCCAAATGCGTTGCAATAACGGCAGAAAATACAGCGTTAACGAGGGCTGGTTAGCCAGCATTAAACAACAATTACGCCAGAGGCGGGTAAAAAATGACTTCACTACAGCTTCACACAATCAGTTAATTTCAGCGTACAGTTGTACACTAAAATATCTGGTTTGGCCAGTTTGTTTGTTTTTAAACTAAGTGAAATTTTCTTATCTTGTTGAATTTAAAATATTTAATTATTCCAAACTTTTGAGTTGTACTGGCACTTTCAGTGAACAAGTGTACGCTTTTTCTAGATTTTTGTTTTGTCTACCCAGCAAACAGCCCACCACTGTTGGGCAAGAATTACTCGGTATGTTATTGAGTTGCTGATATGGCTAAGCGTGATTTACCTATCGCAACCGATTTTTGATATGTAATAACTAATCGATCTTGTGTTTTTGTGGTATCACTGATATGTTTTTATATATATTTTTCATTAAATGAAGCATTAAGGCGTATCGAAATGAGCTATGTAACAGAGCAGATACTACAAAGCCTTCGAGAAGCTAGGGTACGTAAGGGGTTTAGCCAAAGAGAGCTAAGCGCACGGTCGGGTGTACCGCAAAGCCATATTTCGAAGATCGAGTCTGGTGGTGTTGATTTAAGAATATCCAGTTTGATAGCGCTTGCCCGCGTACTAGATCTAGAGTTATTTGTTGCACCTAAAAAGTCCGTGCCTGCCATTAAGTCAATCATTCGAAGTGGCCAAGGTATTAACGGCATCAACGATGAAGCAGAGCCAATACCGCCTGCATATCAGTTAGAGGAAGACGATGATGACTAACAATGTCTCTACGCTCAACGTGTTGCTCTACGGTGAACCCATTGCAACGATTACCAACGTGGGCAATGACAGAACGCTTTTTGCCTTTACGGATTCGTACATTAATGACGAAGCGCGGCCTGTGTTAGGGCTGGGTTTTAAAGATTCGCTGGGTGGCTTGCTAACTAACTTCAAACCGACGCAAACTAGGTTAACACCGTTTTTCTCCAACCTTTTGCCAGAAGAAACCATGCGTCATTACCTAGCCGAGCGTGCCGGTGTGAACCCCACGCGTGAGTTTTTTTTGTTGTGGGTATTAGGGCAGGATTTAGCTGGCGCAATCACGGTTGAACCGGCCGATGGTGAAGCGCTGCCGCCTAATGTACAGCAAGGCGCTGAAGGTAACATGAAAACTGAAGCGCCAATGCGTTTTTCATTAGCGGGTGTACAGTTGAAGTTTTCAGCCATGCAACAGGCTAGCGGTGGTTTGACTATTCCAGCAACCGGTCAAGGTGGTTCTTGGATTGTGAAGTTGCCGTCGTCTCGCTTTGACGCTGTGCCTGAAAATGAATATTCGATGATGGAACTGGCTCGAATGTTGGGAATGGATGTGCCAGAAACGCAGCTAATCCCCGTTAAGCAGATTGCTAATATCCCAGATGGCATTGGCAAATATGGTGACAATGCGTTTGTGATCAAGCGCTTTGATCGTGCAGGTGAGCAAGCCGTACACATTGAAGATTTTGCGCAAGTGTTTGGCGTTTATCCGCAAGATAAATATAAAAAAGCCAGTATGCGCAATATTGCTCAGGTGATTGGCATCGAAGGGCAAGACGAGGACATCGCAGAATTTACGCGTAGGCTGGTATTCAATACGTTAATTGGCAATGCCGATATGCATTTGAAGAATTGGTCTGTGATCTACAAAGATAAGCGCACAGCATCGATTGCACCTGCTTATGACTTTGTCTCAACCATTCCTTATATCCCCGATGATAGTGCGTCACTGAAGGTTAGCCGAAGCAAAAAATTCAGTGATTTCACGCTAGATGAATTATCACACCTAGCGGCTAAAGCCATGCTGCCAGAAAAATTAGTGTTGGATACGGCGAAGCAAACCGTAGCAGCCTTCCATGAGGTATGGGCAAAAGAAAAAACGCATTTAGCGCTTACCAAGTCGATGATTGAGGTGATAGATACACACTTACGAACCATACCACTGCGTTAGAATAAATACCGATCAAAAACGGAGGAGGCTAAAAATGGACCAAACTATATTAACCAAATTTTTACGGCAAAAAAAAATTGCCCGCAATGCGCCGGCAAAATATCAACAGGTTTTTGCTTTTGCAATGCAACGTTTACAGGGGTATATCGATACCGGTGTTTATGGTGATACACCTTCAGGGGGAGCCGCTGAGTGGGAGAGCATTTTTCTTGGCATTCCTAGCGTGAACTATTTGCAAATAGCCCAGGCAGCTTATGTGCAAACCGGCCAGCTAGATTACCCGAGTGTACAGCGTGCTTTAGCTTATGAATATGTGTACCTGGGAAAGAAACACCACACACTTCACCATTTTCCGGCCAAATTTGGCCGGGAGTATGGAACCAGCTTTTTTAATGCGGATGTATTTCATTTATGCGTGGCAATGGTGCTGGGGCTAACACACGAGGCTGGCCAGATGTATGAGGTGCTGGCAGCGGGTTATCAGCGTGGGGCATTTCATCAATCAAAAGCGCAGTTTGCCGATTTTGTGCTGCAGTTATTTGCCAGTTACCGTGGCGAGAGCCTGCCGCTGCGGGTACAGCCATTTGCCTATGCGGACTGGCTGGCCAACTGGCAAAGCACCGACTTAAGCCAGGTACAGCAGTTACTGCTGAATATCTGTGACGAACAAGTACGGCTGGCCAGCGCACCACCGAGCAAAGACTTTGAAGAGTTTCGTAACGGTTACTATAACTACGTGCCCTGGACGGCGATGATGCTGTTAACGCTTAGGCAACGGCGGGGTTTGGCCAACCCTGAAGTTGAACACCCGGCGTTTGGTAAGCTAAATGCATTACTGCCCGCAGCTGATTTGCCATTGGTGTATGACGACTTGCTAACCAAGGTTATGCTGCGTATGTACAGCCAGGGCTTTGACTTGCAGCAGTGTTATGCCTTAAAGCGTTAATTACACTGCAGATAATACGCACGCCAGCCCGGTGTGCGTATTTATAGAGGTAGTGTGGTGTTTTTAGCGCAGTATTTATCGCCTCAAAAAGCATGAACACTAGTTGTTGTCTTTTGCCATTAGTGTCATTAAGCGAGGGTGTATAAATAACTTTTTCTTCTATGGCTACAATGATAGCCATTTTTGGTTTTTTGCTGCTAATATGGATATCACTGTATCCAATTGGTTGCTGCGGATGAATTTTACCTTACTTGATGATACCGATGTAAGCCAAGCCTATGCGGCTTATCTGCGAGAGTTACGAAAGCAGGCAAAGCTGTCACGCGCTGCGCTGGCAGAGCGAAGCTGTGTACCTGCGGCCACCATTAAGAAATTTGAGCTGACTGGGCAAATTTCATTTCGCCAATTGTTGTTGCTATGGCAAACACTTGATTCGCTAGAGAGGCTATATCAGCTCACACAGCCGAATAAAGAGCGTGCTGCTATACCCACGAGTATTGATGAGGTGCTAAAAGATGCGTTTTAAACCCATTTAAAAACTCGCCGTAACTCGGACATTAAGTTCAGGTGAGCAGGTCGCTGTTGGGGCCTTGGCGCATAATCGCCAAGGCGTTTTTGCAAGCGGAAGACACTGGATCATCGCCAACAAGAAAATGCCGTGCTTTATTATCGCTAAGGCACAGTCATTGCCGTCCCCATTCCTTTCCACCCATTTCTACCAGCCGAGAAGCGGCTCGTCGAAAGGAAAAGGCGAGATCATTGGCGGACGATAATTGTGCCAGTGACACGCCAATTCGACCCGTCGCCGACCACTCATAAACTTCCCCCTTTTTGGTGCGAATCATGGTCGTCGCAAAGGAACTCGAGTTCCCCCCTTTATCAGTAACAATCAATTCTCCATCGCCATCATTGCTTTCGACGTGCGCTTCAAAATCAACAAATAATTGATCGAGCGGGACTTGTGCCGCTAGCACCAAGCGGGTGCGAGATTCATAACATGCGTCAATGAGGGTCACAAATCGTCGCGCTTCGTTGAGGTGGTTGGCGTCTAATTGCGGGACGCCGTCCATGATGAGGACCGGAAATCGCTCGCATAGGGAAATATAATCTGCCGCGCCGAGCGGTTGGTAGCACAACTCGGAAAAGCCAAACCAAGCACACCGGTCATTCCATCGTGCGGCCTTGATGGCACGACCGAAAGGGACGTGAATGACCTCGGCCTCCGTTCCGGGCGCCGCGCCACCAAATATGTCTTCCAACTGCGCCTGTATGTTGTTATTGCCATTGTTCTCGCTATGAACATCCTTGTTTGACCAAAAATAGGACTGACCATCCGCTCGAGTGTCGAGTCGATAATCCTTGGGGGAATCCTCCATAGAAATAATGTCGAACCTGTGTTTTAACATATCTATAAATGGCAAAAAGAGGGATCGGTTAATGCCTCCCTCATACAAGGTATCCGGGGAGCGATTCGAGGTGGCCACCACCACAACATTCCAATCCAATAACAATAAAAACAGACGTTTCAAAATCATGGCATCGGCAACGTCTGTTACTTGAAATTCATCGAAACAGAGAAGTTGGGCTTCTTGTGCCAATTGCCGCGCAATGATCGGCATCGCATCATCTCGTGGGTGCGTCTGTTTGTAGACAAAGATTCGATGGACGTCTAGCATGAATTCATGAAAGTGGACGCGGCGTTTGGTAATTATTGCGTGTTTGAGGCCGTGGCTGTCATGCTTACCGCAAGAAGCATCATCATGAATATTAACCGACGCGTAAAAGAGATCCATTAGAAAGCTCTTTCCGACCCCGACCGGCCCATGAATGTACATGCCTCGTGGTGGCGTATCAAAAGACCACAAATGGAACTTCTTTCGAAGAAGGGACAGGGCTGCTGCCAAAGGTCGCACCAGTAACAGTCGAACGCTGCTCGTACCGGTGCTCTCTGTCGGATCTTCGGTGCGCACGGATACTGGTGGGAGGGAGGCAAGAGCCTCGTGTAGCGCATCGAATTTTGCCGCCAGAGCGACTTGCGCGTCATCTTGTCGCACCTCCCCCGCGTCCACCTTACGTTTATAAGCGGCTGTAACAGGGCCTGTCGAGAAGCACCGCTGAGCGGTGCGATGTTGTGCAATCATTATCATCGTCTTCATCATGTAGACGATGAGTTTATCAACATCATGGGGTTGTACACCAGATTTATGATGTGGGTATTACCCGAACCAAACGTATGGCATTCTTTCCTAATCAATTAACGGCGATGGATAGACTGGCTTGTGTCGGTGATAAAGGCATGGGCGCATTGTCTTTTTCTCCAGCGTCTGAGTTTTCAACCACGATGAGTTAGATGGGCATACTCAAGAGGTGTTGGCTGCATTAGTTGCCGGAGGTAGTTCGGGCGGAGCAAGACCCAAAGCGCAGGATTATATGCCTGCTGGACAACTACAGTTTCGCCGCACCGTTTTTAATCTGCTCATTGAACAGTGGACTAGATCCTAACAAACTCAATGATTTACCGAAAAGAAACCGTTCAAAAATGCCTATTTTCCCACCAAACTGCCCACCACTTGCCTATGGCTTTTACTAAATCTTAGTGGTTAGCAATGGAAAAACAGTGTCGTTTTTATGCTGCTGTTAGAGTTAAAACATAGCAGTTTTGAAGGGCTTTATCGAGCACGATTTCCGTCAACATAGCTTTGCCATTTTTTCACTGGTTCTACGCGATAGTAATGAGTCAGCAGAAAGCTCACTTAGCCTGAAATGGACATTATGGTGTCCATTTTAATAGAAATAAGCTCGATATGGATACTATGGTATCCAAGAGAGATAAGGCTGAGTGTCGAATGGTAAGCATCAGGTCTACAAATTGTTATCCCTAAGGTAACTTTGTGTAGACCTCTGGGGCTAGGCAACGCGCCTTTACCATCTCTGAGGTAAATACTGCGTGAAATACAACGGCAGCACGATATTGGTTTGTTCTAACGCTGATGAGCCTTGTGTACCCGTTAACTTAAAGGTTTTACTGGGTGCACATTTTTCAACGTAGGATGCCAAGGATTTTGCTTTTGTACGTTTACCACTTTTGACTTCAACAGGGACGATATCGCCTTCATCGGTTGTCAAAATAAATTCGATTTCGGCGCGGGCGTCATTCCATGAATAGCTTGGGGCAACGCCGATAGCTGTGAGCTCTTGTTGCACAAAGTTTTCAGCCACATAGCCTTTGTATTCATAGTTTTGTTGCTTAATCTCTTTATAACTGCTGCCTAGCATATGATTGAGCAGGCCCACATCAAACAGAAACAGTTTAACCATACTTTCTTTTTTATAGGCCCCCAGCGGAGATTTCGGCAACCCTTCAATAGGGTAGTTTGGCAAAGCTAAGCGGCAGCAGTTAAGCCAATGGATCGCGGTTTCAAAATCGCTATAACGAGATTTACGCTCATGCACATGCTTAAATTTAAAGCGTTTAACCGACTCATCGCTGACAAGTGATAGCTGGGCTGGAATGCTATTAAATACCGATTCAATCAGTGTGGCGTCGACCTTGCCCGCGTACTTACCAAAATCGCGGCGATAACCTGCAACTAAATCA
>CAZNXI010000161.1:0-6738 GCA_964577005.1 uncultured Rheinheimera sp. | reverse complement strand
GGTTTATTTAAAAAGCCTTATCCTGAGATGGATATGGTATCGATAGGCCCAACCACCCGTTATCCGCATGGTCCGGATGAGATGGTGAATATTGAAACTGTGGGCCAATATTGGCAGCTGTTATTGGCCGTGTTAGAACGTATTCCTGAAAAAGCCTGATTAAGGCATTGTTAGGCGACTAAAGTCAGCAGGCTTTAGCTTGTTAGCAAAACGCCGGTTAATGCCGGCGTTTGTATTTAAGCCCAAGGTTCACATTGCCGTGTTTTGTTGTTACTTAGCGCGGTGAATTATTCACACACACTTAGCCAAATCAATTTATCTACCGCAATCCCAATACGTTCGGCTTCCGCTAAATAAGGCGCACACTCTGCTTGGGTAAGTTGTGGCTTGCGGGCTAGCAGCCAAGCATATTTTAGGTTAGGGCCAACCACCAAGGCGATTTGGTAATCGTCATCTAATTTGGCAATATTATAGCCACCATAAAAAGGCCCGAAAAAAGACACCTTTAAGCGGCCAGTATTGCTATCGCCAACAAAATACGCCTTGCCCTCGGCGGTTTTCCAGCGTTCTTTTGCTGCTTCATAGCCTTTATTCAGCACCGCCACACCGCCATCTTCACGCATACTGTATTCTGCGGTTACCTGCGTTAAGCCACGTTCAAAGGAGTGATCTAGCCGAGCAATTTCATGCCAAGTGCCAAGATAACGCGGCAGTTCAAACGGCGTTACGGGGGTTACTTTGTCGGGTACATTGGTACAGCCATGCAACAACAACGCAGCGCATAACAGCAGGCAAGTGGTAAAAAAACGCATAAAAAATTCCTTACTTCAGCAATCGACTTGGCCAGTGTATACGTTAAAACAAACAATAAGTTTGATAGGACGTCTATTATGGAAAAAAATGTACTGGGAGCAGCCTTAACCGCCTGTTGCTTCTCGCCCAAAACGGGTTATTTTCGGGATGGGTACTGTCGCACGTCCAGCGTGGATACCGGCAGTCATGTGTTATGCGCGGCGATTACCGATGAGTTTTTGCAGTACACCCTAAAGCGCGGCAATGATTTGATCACGCCAAGAGCAGAATGGGATTTTCCTGGGTTAAAAGCCGGCGATTTTTGGTGTTTATGCGCGGTTCGTTGGTTAGAGGCCGAGCAAGCTGGCGTGGCGCCATTACTCAAATTATCTGCATGCCATGAACGCGCACTCAGTTTTGCCCCTTTATCGTTATATCAAGCTTACGCTATTACTGAGGAATAAGGTTTTATGACAGATTTTACCGACGAACAACGCTCACGCATTATTGAAATGGCTTGGGAAGATCGTACTCCGTTTGAAGCCATCGAGCGCCTGTTTGGTTTAAATGAAAGTGCTGTCATAAAACTGATGCGCGCTGAGCTGAAAGCCAGTAGCTTTCGATTATGGCGGGCTAGAGTCAGTGGACGTAAAACCAAGCATTTAAAATTACGCCATCCTGACATTGATCGGGCCTATTGCCCAACCCAATATAAGCGTTGAAGGCAGGGTAACTCAAGCCGCTATAGCTTTCTCAAAGCAGTGGAACATGCTTAAATAGGCCGATTAATCAGAGGACGCCTCATGTTGCCACTGCAAGATCCAACACTGCTTAAAACCACTTCTTACCTTAATGGCGCTTGGGCTAGCCCTGCGGCAGACACCTTTGCGGTACATAACCCCGCTGATCAAACGGTGCTTTGTGATGTTTCTGCAGCCACTGTTGTTCAGGCAGCACAGGCCGTAGAGGCTGCGGCAACAGCACAACCCTTATGGGCAAAATTAACCGCCGCCGAACGCGCTGAGAGACTATTACGCTGGCAGCAGCTATTGACCCAGCATGAGGCAGATTTAGCCTTAATACTGACCTTAGAGCAAGGTAAACCGATAGCGGAAGCCCGCGCGGAAATCCGTTATGGCGCTTCTTATCTGCGCTGGTTTGCTGCGGAAGCAGAGCGTCTGTATGGCAGCATTATTCCCGCCCCCGCAGCCGATAAGCGCATTTTAGTACAGCGCCAACCGGTAGGCGTGGTCACGGCCATTACCCCTTGGAATTTCCCTAATGCCATGTTGATGCGCAAAGCTGCTGCGGCTCTAGCTGCGGGCTGTAGTTTTGTGGTAAAGGCCGCAGCGCAAACGCCGCTATCGGCGTTAGCCTGCGCTGAGTTAGCGCAGCGGGCTGGCATTCCTGCTGGGGTATTTAATGTATTGGTCGGAACGGATGCACAAGGTATTGGCGAGGTATTAACCCAGCATCCTAAGGTCAATAAATTTAGTTTTACCGGCTCTACAGCGGTGGGCAAGCAGCTGCTAAAACAATGTGCCGACGGAGTTAAGCGTGTCTCCATGGAGCTGGGCGGTAATGCGCCCTTTATCGTCTTTGCTGATGCCGATTTAGATGCGGCAGTAACGGGTTTACTCGCCGCCAAATTTCGCAATAGCGGCCAAACCTGCGTCTGCGCCAATCGTGTTTTGGTCGAGCAAAGCGTGCTGGCGCCATTTTTAGCCAAACTGTTACCCGCCGTGGCAGCATTAAAAGTGGGTGTAGGCACTGAGTCAGGCACACAACTGGGGCCTTTGATTTCAGAAACGGCACTCGCCAAGGTCGAGCAACTGGTTGCAGACGCGCTGGCGCAGGGCGCTAAGCTCGAATTCGGTGGGCAACGTCTTGCAGAACATACCTTATTTTATTTGCCCACCGTATTAACGGCGGTGACACCCGCAATGGCTTTGGTAAACCAAGAGATCTTTGGTCCCGTGTTACCCATTATGACGTTTAGTACTGAAGATGAGGCGATGACGTTAGCGAATGCTACCGACTATGGCTTAGCCGGTTACTTTTACACCCGAGATTTGGCGCGGTGTTTTCGGGTCGCGCAGGCATTGCAATTTGGCATGTTGGGGATTAATGAGGGCATTATCTCGAATGCGGCCGCGCCTTTTGGCGGCATCAAGCAATCGGGTTATGGTCGCGAAGGCTCACAGTACGGATTAGAAGATTATACTGATCTGAAATATTTATGTATTGCTGGGCTTTAAACGGTATTTAGCTTAAGAAAACGCCGGCGTTTGCCGGCGTTTTAGCTTTTGGTGTATTTGCGGCGATGCGTTAATGCGCGAGCTTACTCCGCGTCTTTGCGATAGCGCTTAAACCAAGCTAAAGCATGCTCAATCTTAGCAATCATCCAAGAAGGTCTGTTAGTTACGCCATGGTAGGCATCAGGTACTCGCACCATCGCAGTATCAATTTGCCGTAGTTTCAATGCCTGATAATACTGCTCAGTTTCAGCCATCGGTGTACGGCGATCTTTTTCACCTGTAAACAGCAATACCGGGGTGCTGACATTACCCACTAAAGAGAGCGGTGAACGTTGCCAGTAATGTGCTTGGTGCTCCCACGGATTACCGGGAAACTGATTTTGAATTTGCCCCACATAACTATCGGCGGCCAGCACTTTTGACGTCCAGTTGACGACAGGGTTAGTTGCGGCAGCGGCGTTGAATCGATCGGTTAAGCCCACCGCATATAAGCTGCCGATACCACCGGCTGAGCCACCGGCAATAAATAAGTTGTTCGGATCAATAAAGCCTTTTGCCAGCATCGCATCTACGCCCGACATATGATCCTGAAAATCATGTTCCGAGGCATAGTTATAGTGCAGCAACATGGCGAAACGTTCACCATAGCTGGTGCTGCCGCGATAGTTGTTATATAGCACCACATAGCCTTCAGCGGCATAGCGCTGCAATTCTGCGGCAAATTGCGGGCCATAGGCTAAATGCGGGCCGCCATGGATCTCCAAAATCAGTGGGTATTTTTTGGTTGGGTCAAAATTGGGCGGGGTTATATACCAGGCATGGATCTCCTCATTACCGGCGCTGGAGGTATAGCGTAACTCATGCACTTCGCCAAGGGTACGTTGATCCAATAAGCCACTGTTTAGTGCTGTTAGGGTGCGGCTACGTTTATTGGCAAACACCGCAACCTCGGCTGGGCGTTGGCTGCTGCCTTGGGTATAAGCTAAGGTGCCATTTTGCGCCACACTATACATACCGCTTAAATAAGGGCGGCCGAGTGAGGTACCGCCTAAGTCTGCGACCAGATCTTGCCGGCGATCGCGCGTGCTAATTTGTGCAACTTTAGTAAGTCCCTGATCAGCATATTGAAATACCAGAGTGCTATTATTAACCCAGCTAGGGCTTTCCACGCTGCGATCTAAATCGGCCGCTAAAGGAGTGATCTTGCCAGAGCTCAGTTCCAATAGTTTGAGTTTGCTGTTGCTATAGGATACAGCAGCCGAGCTTTGATAGGTAAAAGCCAGTGTTTTGCCATCGGGTGACAGGGTAGGGTCGCTTTCTTGACCATTCAGACTGGTTAGTTGCGTTAATTGCTGGCCATTAATAGTCACTTTATAGAGATCGGCCTGACGGCTGTGGTATTCCCAATCAGTATTGCGGTTAGCCGAAAAAATTAAGGCACTACTATCCTGAGTCCAGACTAAAGGTCCGCGGTGCGAGTAAGGGCCGTCGGTCAGTTGTTGTTCCACGCCACCCGCAGCCGGCACTACAAATACTTGATTATAAGCCGAGCGCAACACGCCTCGACCATCGGCCTGATAGTAGGTACGCTCTACCACTATGGGGCTGGCAGACCAGTTAGCACCCGCTGGTTTTTTCGGTTGATAAACGCTTTTGGCAAAGTCTGTGCTTGGCGCGGCGACTTCGGCAGTAAAGGCGATGTGCTGACCATCTGGCGACCAACTGATTTGGGCTGGGCGTAATTGGGTTTGACTAATGGCAGCAGTTTTTTGTTCTTTTAACCAATGCACATGGATTTGTGAGCTACCATCGCGGTCAGAGATAAAAGCAATGCGATTGTTATCGCTGGCCCAGCGCGGCTGACTGTAGCTAAATTTATCGGCAAATAATGGGTAATGCTGACCACTGGCCACCTCCAACAACCATAAGCTGCTCTGCGTGCGGTCGGTCATAATATCGTTTTGATTTCGGACATAAACGATATAGTTGCCATCAGGGGAGATTTGCACATCGTTGGCAAACGCCAGTTTAAAAATATCTTCGGCTTGTAACGGTGTGCTGGCAGGCGCAGCAAGCAGTAAGGGGCTAGCGCTAAGCATGGCCGCCATTGCAGTTTTAGCAAGAAATTTCATAATGCCTCATCGATTTAATTAGATTAACCATAACATAACCTGTTGCAGCTACAACACAAGTGATGATCGCCAAAGCGAATGATTTTTAGGATATTTGCAGTTAGCCGCAGCTGGCGATACTGCCGCTTATTTTAACGCAGCCAGCAGCAAGGCTGCACTTAGCGAGGAATACCCGCTTATATGGGCTATCAGCTAGAGTAAAAACGCCCCCTGAACAGGAGGCGCTGCAGAAAGTAAGTGCGCTACCAGTAACTTAAGTGCACTTAGCCATTACTGCGGATAGTTGCAATAATTGCTTGTAACACCTCATCAGCTTGCTCCTTAGCAATTTGGCAGGTACCGGCATTTAAGTGGCCGCCACCGCCATATTTTAAGCACAGCTCGCCTACGTTGGTCTTCGAACTGCGATTGGTAATCGATTTGCCGATCGCAAACACTACGTTTTGCTGCTTTAAGCCCCACATTTTATGGATAGAAATATTGCAGTCAGGGAACATGGCGTAGATGACGAAACGGTTGGTGGCATAAATGGTTTCTTCAGCAGTCAGATCTAA
Organism: uncultured Rheinheimera sp.; assembly: GCA_964577005.1. Taxonomy (GTDB): domain Bacteria; phylum Pseudomonadota; class Gammaproteobacteria; order Enterobacterales; family Alteromonadaceae; genus Alishewanella. The sequence continues at coordinate 1,002 of CAZNXI010000161.1, read as the reverse complement.
CACCACTAAATTACCCTGTACGGTGCTGCAGCGGGCAATTTGCGCTTTAGCCAGCTCGTTATGCTCATGATAAAGTGCCACACGCTCTGCCACATCTTCCATGGCTAAAATCTGCGTGATGGAATGATCTTTACATGCATCAATTAACTTCATCATTAACTGATAGTTTGAAATTTTAAAGTCACGGAAACGGCCAAGGCCAGTACGCGCATCCATAATAAAATTCAGCAGCACCCAATCTGTTGGGTTTAAGATTTCATCTTTAGAAAACTGCGCCGAGTCGCCTTTATCAACCGCATCCATCATATCGCTAGAGATAGTGGGGAATTTTGCCTGACCACCATAATAGTCATACACCACTCTGGCGGCTGAAGGCGCATTAGCATCAATGATATGGTTTTTAATGTCAGCGCTATTACGAACAGTTTCACTTAGGTGATGATCAAACGCCAGATGACAACCGGCAACATAAGGCAGGTTAGTTGTGATATCGTTGTCGGTAATTGCAATTTTGCCATCCTGCATATCTTTAGGATGTACAAATAAAATATCGTCAATTAAATCGAGGTCTTTTAATAATACGGCGCACACTAGCCCATCAAAGTCGCTACGTGTGACAAGTCTAAACTTTTGCTTGCTCATAACGGTTCCACTGTTTGTTTATTATTCTGTATCGAGTGTAACAGCTAAATAAAATTTTTAAATGACGTTTTTGGGATATTACGTTAAACATAACTTAGTAGGGTAAGGTTGTTAACTGCAATATGCAGAACTGCATACACAATAGCTTATTCCTGTTGCCACATGGCAGTTATTTAAGAGGTTGCAGTAAAAAGCAGCGTTTGATAACAATAAAGTTAAGTTAGAATACAAGGGCACGACAGAAGGCGCGACAGCATTGCCAGCAGCTCTTTAAATCTATAATTTATAAGGTTTTTGAGAGGAAGATGGTGGCCCCAGCTGGACTCGAACCAGCGACCGATCGATTATGAGTCGAGCGCT
>CAZNXI010000160.1:0-6742 GCA_964577005.1 uncultured Rheinheimera sp. | reverse complement strand
ATCGGTGTAATATGACCTCTCCATTTGTGTTTAACGTGCATAAGAATTTTGCTTACCGCTTAAAAGAAACCGGTTGTAACCAAGACGCTATTACGTCGCATTTAAAAGACGTACTGTTAACCGAAGCTGAAATACAACAGATTTTGCAGGCGTTAGAAACAGCAGATGAGAACAAAAAGCACGCACTGACACACGCAGATTAACCGCAAGCCATAGCAATAAAATAGACTAAGTATTGTAGTCAAAACCCGTGAAAGGTCTGCAAGAAAAGAGTTGGGGGAAAATCCCCCAACTTAACCAAATTGGTAAACATCCAGGGTGTAGGGGGAGACCGCTACTTGGATTAGAATAGCGCCAGCTGATGAAAATTTTATGACATATCAGTGGCACTTTCATGAATTCAGCCAGTAGCCAGCCTCGTATTTACCCTAGGGCAATAAGCAGCGTTGTAGCTCAGTGAGCAGATAAAAATATCCCTGATAGGGCTGACAGCTGGTGCTAAACAAGGTTTCTCGTTCCTGATGCAGCATCCGAACTAGCATAACGCCCTGTGCGTTTTGATAAATATCCCATTGCACATTCGCCGCCATTGGCGATACTAAGGCGCTGCGCCAAGGGCTGTTTTGATAACTGTAGGCAGTCCCCTCCGGCAATGGTTCACTCGCCCCTTTAATACCTAAGTAAGCAGCTAATGGCATTAACGCCTGAGCATGACTAAAACGCAACGTCGCCACATAATTCGCAGGTGTCTCAGCACGTGCGATCATATCTGCGACCAAGTTTCGTGCTAAGCGGTAGGTAATATCCTCACCAGCAAAGGCTGGGCCGCGACCGTAAAAGGAGTCAGCATCATCCAGCTCGGCAAACCAGGCCGCGTGCTCAGGCAGTACAAAACGCTGAAATTGCCAATCACCCTCTGCGGTCATATTACTGCTGATAATATATAAGCTATATAACAACATAGCCGCATCTGTTGGGCTTTTTACTTCATCATCATCATAGCTCAAGGTAAAACTAAACTCTCCCCGAGCCAGCTTGGCAATAAACTCAGCAGTAAATAAGCGCGCTAACATTGCTTCAGCCATTTGTACGGTTTTAGGTTGCTCCGTTAGCTGCTGCATAACCTGCAGTAGCCGGGGATCATTGTCCTTATATTCCTGATAACTTTCGCTCCCCTCAGCTTCGTTAAAGTATAAGGTATGCACATCCGCTCTGGCCTCGTCAATTAATGGCTGCAAGGCTGGCTGTAACTGTTGTAGTTGTTCTACAAACGCATCCGCACTTTGTGCGGCGCGTTTGCGGCCCGAATGCAAAACAGCGAAACGCTGTTGTTTCTGTATGGCGTCGCTGAACAATTGCGGATGCCTGGCCAACATTCGTTCAGCCATTTTTTGATGTTCAATTACACCTAAACCAGAAATACTGCCATAACCAATCTGCTGATGAACCTGATAAAGCTGCTCTAGCACTGGGCCTAATTGCTCGCCTAAGGGCGTTAAGGCATTCAGCTGCTTTGCTTGGCGCCATAGCTGTAAGGCTAAATCATCATCACCGGCACTGGATAACAGCCGGGAACCATGCCGAGCCACATGCTGTACCATCACCGCATTAAACCCAGCTGGGGCTTGGCTATAGTGTTGCCAAGGTTGCTGAGGTTGATAAGGGGTTTTACTGGCCAGATGTAAATCGGATTGAGCATCGGCTGTTACCGCTAATTCGATACTGGGCGACTTGTTGCAACCGGCTAGCAGTAACAGCGCTAACAGGGATAAAAATAAATGCTTCATTGCTTACTCTTTTTTTGAATATGGATCGGATGATGATCAGACTGTTATCAAAGCAACTACAAACAAGGCACATGCCAAACAACAAAGCCGAAGGCAGACCTTCGGCTTTAATGGTTTGCGTTAGCGCTTAAAACTTGCCGCTAATACCAAGCTGCCAAGCACGACCAAATTGCTCATGCTCATACACCCGACTACGCTCTCCCTGATAACGAATACCTTTACTATCCGTCAGGTTCGTAGCTTCTAAGAACACAGAGAGGTTTTTCGTTAGCTTGTAGCTGGCCGTATAATCCAGCGTACCACGCCCATCCCAGTACAGGTTGAGTGCAGGATTTGAGGTATCAAAAGCATCGATATACTCAGAGCGATAGTTATAGGCTAACTGGGTGCTGAATTGCGCGATATCATATTGCAGTGCCAAGTTAACGGTATGACGACTGGTGCCATTAAGCTCGGTTTTACCGATACCAAAGGGTAAGTCAGCTTCAGATTTGGTATGGGTATAGTTCGCAATAAAGCCCAACCCGCTTAACGCGCCTGGTAAAAAGTTTAACGATTGTTGCCAGTTTAACTCTACTCCATATAGATAACCGCTGTTACCATTTTCTGGCCGCACCATATTAAAGCCGTCAAATTCGCCCCCCACAAACTCACTGCGGGCTTTAAAGATCGGATCAGATAACTTTTTATAAAACACCCCAGCAGAGATTAAGCCCACTGGCGCGATATAAAATTCACCTGTTAAATCCAAGTTATGTGCATAAGTCGGTTTTAAGTCGATATTACCGATTTCGACAGAGCCGCTACCGGATTCACGATCTTCAATAATAAAATAAGGTACTAGATCTTCAAAGTTAGGCCGTCTTAACCCCGTGCTGTATGCCGCTTTGATAATCAAGCCGTTTTCCAATTCCTGCCGAAAATGCACACTTGGAAAAAACTTGGTATAGCTTTTACTGGCATCAACTAAGGTGGCACTGTCAGTATCTAAATCATACTCAAAGGCTTCACCCGCGTTTTTGGTTTGCTCTATCCGTGCACCAAACAATAGCGTAGTGCTATCCCATTCCAGCTTGTTTTGTACATAAGCCGACAGAATGTCTTCACTGGCGTTATAATCCCCGGTAATTGAAGGCGCACCACGATCTTTAAAATCAGCGTTTTCAAAAACATCACGGTATAAGGACACGAAATCACGGTTTAATTTAGGACCATTATTATAAAAACCGTCAAAAGGTAATGATTGCTTGTCAATAATCACCTCGGCATAGCTTGGTGCATTAGCCCCGACACTATTACGAATACGGTTTTCATCATTCGATTTATCTTTTAAGCGGGCTTTAGCACCAAACTTCAGCTCAGAATACGCTTGGCCCCACTGACCTGGCCGAGTGATATTAAATGCATAGGCTTGCTCGGTTTCTTCAGCACCACCCGTGCGACGCTCGTAACGACGCCAGTTCATGGCGGTAGGCGCAAAGTTAAAGTCAGTACGCACCACGTCGCCTGCAGAATTTAATACCTGATACGTTGGCAAATCAGGATTGCTGAAATCATAGGCAACCCGCGGTCTGCTGCGCTCACGGTAAATTAAATAGTCACGATTTGGGTAAGTTTGCTTAGCTGAGGCATAAGATGCCTGAAAATCAGCGGTGTAGGTGTCCATAATAACACGGCCACCCAGCACAGAAGTATTAATGGTATTGACAAAAGTACGGTGGCGCAGCTCTTTGTTAAAGGTCGCGCGACCGGCAATACCTTGTTGCTGATTAGAATCTGCTGTATGTCGCTCCCACTCAATTTCAAGTGTGTCACGATATTCATTATCTTCAAAACGCGAGTAGTTATGCGACAAGTAAAGATGTTTATTGTCGTCCAGCCTAAAATCAAAGCGACCACTTAAACCACTGCGGATCCGTTTTAGTTCGTAGTCTTTAAACTCTGTCACTTCAGGCACGAAATTGCCATTATCTAACTCCATCCATTCGTGTTCAACGTTATCCGTAACCCGATTGGTCTCGCTGTGCTTAGCTGAGAAAATAAAACCAGCGTTTTCATTTTCACCAAATTTATTACCAAAGGTCAGGCTAGCTTTATAAGCATCACCGCTACCTTTTTCGTTCTTACCGCCAGAAATTTTGCCACGTAAAATACGGCCTTTGGCATCCAGCGCGCCTTGGGTAATAATATTGATATTACCGGCAATCGCATCGGCATCCATTTCTGGGGTAATGGCTTTGGTTAGCTCCAGAATGGAAATAATATCGGAGGGGATGGTATCTAAATCGACGGCACGGGTGCTGCTGTCTGGTGAAGGCACATTCACGCCATCAATGGTAACGTTAGTAAATTCTAACGGTGCGCCACGGACGTTAACATACTTACCTTCACCCTGATCGCGCTGAATCGAAGCACCGACTAAACGCTGCATGGCTTCAGCCACGTTATCATCTGGGAAACGTCCCAGGTAGTCAGAAGACACCACCGACTTTAAATTATCAGAAGCGCGCTGAATATTTAAGGCTCGAGACTGAGCATCACGGCTACCGACAATATGCAGCACTTCGACTTGATCGCTAGCAAAACGTAATGTTAACTCAGCCCCTTGCTCTGCGGTAACAGCCACGGCAACCGTTTTTGGTACATAACCCAGGTAGCGAATCTCAAGCTGATAACTGCCTGGCGCTAAATTATCAAAACGAAAGCGGCCCTGACTATCGGTGCTGGTTTCACGATTACTATCAATCACCCTTACCTTCGCGCCCTGCAACAATACATTACGGTCATCGCTTAACTGGCCGCGGATCCCTTGCCCATCTATTGCTGTTACCGCAACATTTAACGGTACATCTACACCTTGTGCCAGTAATGTTGCCGGCGCGAAACACGCTAGGGTAATAGCTGCCGCTAGTACACTTTTAGTAAAGGTTGGTCGATATAAAGCAGTCATAACTCAGTAAGCCCTATTTAATGAAATGCGTTCGTTGAGGCGTATTACTGTGCCGCCTGAATATGACAAAAAAGCGACAATGCTTATTTAGCTTGAGCTGAAATGACCCGGGTCAGCTAAGCCCAGCAGAAAAGTGGTTAATCCGTGCCCTGTCATCGTTTTGTCATACACCTTTTTCACACTGTGCTCTCTTTCGCTCTTGCGGCTGCTTTGCTGCAAAAGCTTGTTGAACGTTTTTCATGGTGCACATAACAATGTGGCGACAACATTTAGTGAAAATTAGCCTGCCTTTGCCCTTACTTTGTGCCGGCTTAATGCTTGCCTTAACCTTAGGCATACCGAAAAACCCAGCGGAAATTGATTGGTTTGATGTATTTGGTGAGGGCGTAGTGTTGTTAGTGGCCAGCTTGTGGCTCACCTTAATTATTAGTAGCAGGCCGGCGGGTAGAGTCACTGAATGGCTGTATTACGGTAGCTTGCTCTTAGTCTGCTCCTTTTTTCTGGATTTTTTAGATGAGTTTATCCGCTATCCTGCCCATATCAGAACCATGAGCTGGTTGGAGTCTTTGCCAGCGCCTGTTGGCATGTTGGCACTCACTTACGGCTTAGTAGGATGGCATAGAGAGCAGCGCGTGATAAACCGGCAGTTACAGGGCCGGGAACTGCTGCTAAGGGATCATCGTTTACTTGATCCCCTGACAAAACTGTATGCGGTTGATTATTTGTATGCAGTGCTAGAACGTGATTTGGAATTGCATCGGGCTGAAAAGCGGCTACTATGCTTGTTGATGCTCAATATTGAGAAGTTTTCCGCTTTTAATCGTCAACACGGTGTGGCTGCTGGCGATGATTACCTTATTAAGCTAGCAGAGCTATGCTCCAGTCAATTACGCGCTTCAGATGTCTTATGCCGCTACGTGGGGGATCGCTTTGTTATTCTGTTAGCTGACACTGGTCTGCCGCAAGCCAGAATCCTTGCTAAGCATATGCAGCGACATCTTTCTAAGCTTAATCACCTCGAACACAATCTGCATATTGATATCGTGGTGAATGAGGTCTCTAAATTAACCGCAAGCCAGGCGCTGCAACAAACCGAAGAGATGCTAAAGGCCTGTAAAGCCAAACCAGCACCTTGGATAGTACTGCCATCTTAGGTATTGATGATGACCACGAACTTTAGCTTTACAGATAAAAACTTGTTGCTGACAAACGGCGCAACGGCACTGCTGCAACTGGCGCAGCGACGTGGTGGCCAACTGCATAAGCTACTCAATGGCACCAGTATTTTTGAACAAGATTTAATGGCACCGCACAGCCGCTGCCACCATCGCGACTGGCTAAAACTGCTGAGTCATTGCCAACAGTTACAAAGTCCTGAGCTACCCTTTCTGTTAGCAGATAGCTTATTAAATCAACGTAATATTGCGTTATGTCAAAGCCTGATTGCGGCAGAGGATTTGGCGCAAAGTCTTAAGCAATTACTGTATTTCCGACATCAGCTCCTGCCAGCGCTTTACCCTAAGCTGCAATACATAGACAACAAACTGATGCTCATTGTTAAACCTGCTATCGCACTTGGCAATCAACAGCATTTTATTAGTATCTTTGCTATTTCATTTATCATAAAACTGATCAGGCAGCAGCTGGCTGATAGTAGCCAGTTGCACGTTGCATTACAGCAAGCCGCGCCAGCTAATACACAGCTCTTTCACGCTCACTGGCAATGCCAAGTCAGTTTTAATCAGCAGTTTGATGCCATTTTGATCCCCTTAGCCTGGTGGCATCAACCTTTTGCAGAGCGCAACCCAAGTCAGTTTGCGCAGTTCCGGCGGGCTTGCTATCAACTCAATCAAAGGTTACCCGCGCAACGTGGCCTGTTAGAGTGTTTACAACGCCACATTGATCGTACTTTGCCCAAACAGTTAGGTATCGAAGAGGCGGCAAGCCACCTAGGCTTAAGCTGCAGCTCTTTAAAACGTGTATTACAACAACACAATACCCATTT
>CAZNXI010000159.1:0-6878 GCA_964577005.1 uncultured Rheinheimera sp. | reverse complement strand
GTTACAGCAATACTTAGTTGAGAAACAAGCCGAAATTGATAATTGGAATGCGCAATTGGCTGAACAAGGCAAAGAGCCAGTTAATACCCGACGCATTACCAATATTGGCACCTTTCGCGCTTATGTCTTGCACTATCTAAAAAACCACCTAGGCATTCATCAACAGATGACCATTATGGTTAGACAATTATCACCAACTGCAGATGGGCTACCACTAGAAATCTATTGCTTTACCAATACCACGGCTTGGGTAGCCTATGAAGGGATCCAATCAGATATCTTCGATCATCTGTATGCTATTTTGCCTGAATTTGGCTTGCGGGTATATCAGCATCCAAGTGGTCTAGATTTGCGCGAGTTAAAGCTTATGTCATATCCTCAACAACAAGACTAAGCAGCACTAACGCAGGCGGCGCACAAGCCGTCTGTGTTAGTAAGCTATTATCCTATTCTGGCTTTACCACAGGGAGTTGACGCTCACACCATTCCCGATAGCCACCCGCTAAACTTAGCACCTGTTGATAACCCATTTGTTGTAAGGTTTGCGCCGATAAGGCAGAACGAAAGCCACCGCCACAATACAACACGATTTTTTGCTTTTTATCAGCGACGGTTTGTTCAATATCGCGCTCAATAATACCTTTACCTAAATGCATTGCCTCGGGTAAATGCCCCTTTTGCCACTCATGGTCTTCCCGAATATCCAACAGCACATAGGGCTCATTATGTTGGAGCATTTCGTCAATAGTGATTTCTTTAATCTGTTTTTTTGCCGCCTCAACCAGAGTAATAAACCCCGTTGTATGGTGTTTGCTCATTGTTATGCCCATAAAAAATGCCAGTCAGTGACTGGCATTTTTAGCACACTTTTTCGCAAATTACAGTAGTGGCTCAGTACCTTCGCCTTCTTTCTCTGGCGGAGGAGGTGGCAACATATCTTCGCGATTAAGACCAAGCTGTACCGCAATACCACTAGCAACAAACACTGAAGAGTAAGTACCAATGGCAATACCAAACAGCAGCGCCGTAGCAAAGTTATGGATTAAGGCGCCGCCCATATAAAACAGCACTATTAATACAATAATGGTGGTTAATGAGGTGACCACTGTACGATTTAACGTTGCAGTTACTGCATCATTCACCGTTTCTTCTGGTGTGGCATCACGCAATTTACGGAAGCTCTCACGAATACGGTCGAAGACGACTATGGTATCGTTAATTGAGTAACCGATTAACGCCAGAATCGCCGCTAATACTGTTAAATCAAACTCTAACTGCAGTAACGAAAATAAGCCAAGCGTAATAATTACATCATGCCCTAACGCCAATACCGCCCCCAGAGACAGCCGCCATTCAAAACGCATACCGACATAAAGCAAAATACCAATCAGTGCCGCTAGCATGGCTAAACCGCCCTGCTCTTTCAGCTCGTCTCCCACCGAAGGACCAACAAACTCAATACGGCGCATTTCGACCGGTGTTTCTGAGGTTTGTGCTAAAGCTGACAAAATTTCATTGGAAATACGGCTCTGCTCCACCCCTTCTCGTGGCGCAATACGAATAGCCACATCTTGGCTTGAACCAAAATATTGCACTACCGCATCTGGGTAACCACGTTCAGCCAAGGTCGCCCGGATCTGCGTTAAATCCGCATTCTCTTGAAAGCCAACTTCAATTACCGTACCGCCAGTAAAATCGAGTCCCCAGTTAATGCCTTTGGTAAATAGTAAACCAAATGAACCTAGTACTAACACAGCCGATAACATTAATGCAGGCCATTTAAAGCGCATAAAGTTAATGGCATCAGTAAAACGGAATATTCTCACTTGCGGCTCCTTACATAGGTAGCGACTGTACGCGACGGCCGCCCCAGAACAAGTTAACCAGTAAGCGGGTACCCACTACTGACGTGAAGATCGAGGTTAAAATACCGATTGCAAGGGTAATCGCAAAACCTTTAACTGGGCCTGTACCAATACCAAATAGAATCAGCGCCACTAATAAGGTGGTAATATTTGAGTCAGCAATGGTAGCAAAAGCCCGATCATAACCTTGGTGAATGGCTTGTTGTACTGAACGTCCATCCGCTAATTCTTCACGGATCCTCTCAAAAATCAGTACGTTGGCATCAACTGCCATGCCCACTGTTAAGACGATACCTGCCATACCGGGAAGCGTCAGAGTCGCACCTGGGATCATCGACATAATACCCACAATCAGGATCAAGTTAGCGATCAAAGCGCAGTTGGCGATGATGCCAAATACCTTGTAGTAAAACACCATAAAAACCAGTACAAATATCATGCCCCACATAATAGCGGTCATACCTAAATCGATATTTTCTTGGCCTAGGCTTGGGCCTATAGTGCGTTCTTCAATAATTTGAGTTGGAGCAATTAACGCACCAGCGCGCAGTAATAAGGCTAAGTTTTGCGCCTCAGCTGGGTTACCAATACCGGTAATACGGAAACTACGGCCTAATCGCGCCTGAATAGTTGCAGCATTGATGACTTCTTCATGCTTAACAAGTACCGGAGTTCCATCCGCTTGCAGTTCTTCACCCGGTTTATATTCAATAAATACCGTGGCCATACGACGGCCAATTGAATCACGCGTCGCTACCGATAATAAATTACCGCCCTGAGCATCTAAAGAGATATTCACTTGCGGTTGGCTGTATTCATCATAACTAGAACTGGCATTGGTAATATGTTCACCAGTTAACATCACCCGGTTTTCCAATAAGTAAGGCTGGCCGTTACGATCGGAATAAAGTGAAGAACCTGGCGGTAAACGACCGTTTAATGCTGCAGCTAAGTCACCCTGCTCGTCTACTAAGCGAAATTCCAAGGTGGCAGTTGCCCCCAAGATCTCTTTTGCTTGTGCTGGATCTTGCACACCAGGTAATTGTACGATAATACGATCTGCGCCTTGGCGCTGTACCAAAGGTTCAGCGACACCAATTTCATTCACGCGATTACGAATGATGGTGATGTTTTGCTCTAACGCATATTCACGAATTTCACGGATACGGTTTTCGCTTAAACTGACATTTAAACTAAACTCTGCTGCACCGTCAGTAAACACATACTCACGATCGAGTTTACTCAAAGCATTACGAGCGGCAAGTACATCTTCGGCGGAGCGAAGCAATACTTGTACATGACCTTGCTCGACATTAGCAGTGACTGAACGATAACGAACTCGAGCCTCACGCAAGTCTGCACGAAAAGCCTGAGCCAAATCATTGATATTCTTATCAATAGCAGCTTTCATATCGACTGCCATTAAAAAGTGTACGCCACCACGCAAATCTAAACCCAATTTCATTGGGCTAGCACCGATAGCGGCTAACCAGCCCGGCGTTGTTGGAACTAAGTTAAGCGCCGTGACATAGTTCACATTACCCAATAATTGGATAGCAACTTGTCTGCCTCGTAATTGATCTTCAGCAGACTGAAAACGTACTAACACTTGACCATTTTCTAATACAACAGCTTTTGGTGAAATGCCAGCCGCAATAAAGCCCTCTGCTAATTGCTGCCGCGTGACTTCAGAGACAGCGCCACCGCGAGTCGCATTGATATTTAACGCCGGATCTTCCGGATACAAATTTGGCAAAGCATAAACTAATGCCAACAGCAGTACCCCAACGACCAGCAGGTACCGCCAAAGCGGATTTTGGTTTAACACAACAACATCCTTTCTCTAAAAGCGCCGCTTATAACGACTTTAAGGTACCCTTAGGCAGTACCGCACTTACTGCAGATTTTTGTACTGTTACTTCAGTACTATCATTTAACGCGATAACGATAAAATCTTTATCTTCAGCAATTTTGCTGATCCGACCTACGATACCGCCTTGAGTCAGTACTTCGTCGCCTTTACCTAACGCTGACATCAGATTACGGTGCTCTTTAACGCGTTTTGCTTGTGGACGGTAGATTAAAAAATAAAAAATCAAACCAAACGCCAGCAACATAATGATTAAATCCCAGCCACCACCTTGTGGAGCAGCAGCAGTATCGGCGTAGGCTTGATTAATAAATAAACTCATGAAAATCCCCTTAATTGTCTTAGTAAGTTATTCTGTTGTTATTGCAGCGTCCAGTGCAGGCACTGGCAAACCACGTTTTGCATAAAAGTCTGCTACAAAGGCGTCCAAGTTACCAGCGCCGATAGCATCACGCAATCCCTGCATCAGTTTCTGATAATGGTGCAGATTATGAATCGTATTCAGACGCGCGCCAAGAATTTCATTACAGCGGTCTAAATGATGTAAATAAGCCCGAGAATAATTTTTACAAGTGTAGCAATCACATTCTTTATCTAAAGGCGAGATATCGTCCTTGTGCTTCGCATTACGAATTTTCACTACACCGTCAGACACAAACAAATGGCCATTACGCGCGTTACGGGTTGGCATCACACAATCGAACATATCCACACCACGGCGCACCGCTTCTACCAAGTCTTCTGGCTTACCCACCCCCATCAAATAACGCGGCTTATGGGCAGGCATCTTACCGGTAGTGTGGTTTAAGATATTTATCATATCGGCTTTTGGCTCACCTACCGATAAACCACCAATGGCGTAACCATCAAACCCAATGTCTTCCAAGCCTTGCAATGAGATATCGCGTAAATGCGGGTACATACCGCCTTGAATGATACCAAACAAGGCTGACGGATTATCGCCATGCGCCTCTTTCGAGCGTTTAGCCCAGCGCAGTGATAACTCCATCGATTTACGCGCTTGTGGCTCCGTGGCTGGGTACGGCGTACATTCATCAAAGATCATGACAATGTCTGAGCCTAGATCGCGCTGTACTTCCATTGAGCGCTCTGGCGTTAGCATAATTTTCTCACCATTGAGCGGCGAGCGAAACTTGACGCCCTCTTCAGTAATTTTGCGCAGCTCTCCTAAGCTAAATACCTGAAAACCACCAGAGTCGGTTAAGATAGGTTTATGCCAATGCATAAAATCGTGCAGATCGCCGTGTTTACGAATAATCTCGGTGCCTGGGCGCAACATCAAATGAAAGGTATTCCCTAAACAAATCTGTGCACCGGTCGCTTCTAACTCTTCCGGCGTCATGCCTTTTACCGTGCCGTAAGTGCCTACAGGCATAAAGGCAGGTGTATCAACAATACCACGTTCAAAGATTAAACGACCACGGCGGGCTTTGCCGTCGGTGGCAAGTAATTCAAATTTCACACTAAACCTCTTTTGGCCAGAGAAACAGTCTGGCACTTCAATGTTAAAATTGCCTGCTCGTTTAAGTTGCAGGTACAAGAATCGCGATTATATCAGGAATAGCAAATTGGCTTCACTATTAACATAACAGTGATCGTACTGGGCTGACTCTATTTAGCTAATAAACATGGCATCGCCATAGGAATAAAAGCGGTAACGCTCAGCTATAGCGGTATGATAAGCCTGCATCACGTGCTCTTTATTGCTAAACGCCGACACTAACATGATTAGTGTGGATTCCGGCAGATGGAAATTGGTGATTAAGGCATCGATAACCTGAAATTGGTAACCCGGATAGATAAAAATCTGCGTATCGCCATGATAGGGTTTTAGCTCACCACCATATTGCTGCGCGGCTGACTCTAGCGAGCGGACTGATGTTGTGCCGACAGCTACCACTTTATTACCACGTGCTTTACAAGCGGCAATGGCATCGACGACAGGCTGATCCACTTCAATATATTCGGCATGCATTTTGTGTTCTAACACAGAATCCACTCGCACCGGTTGGAAGGTGCCCGCGCCAACATGCAAGGTGACAAAACCGAACTCGATACCTTTCGCTTGAAGTTGATCCAGCAAAGGTTGGTCGAAGTGTAAGCCTGCGGTCGGGGCGGCTACGGCACCCGGTTTTGCATTATAAACCGTTTGATAACGCGCTTTATCTTCCTCAGTATCAGGGCGAGCGATGTAAGGTGGCAATGGCATATGCCCTAGCCGTTCTAACATGGCAAGAACGGGCTCGTCGCCTAATAATTCCAATTCAAACAGGGTATCGTGCCGTTGCTGCATAATCACTCGTGCAGAGTTCTCCAGCAGTAATTCAGTACCAGGCTTAGGCGCTTTGCTGGCACGGATATGCGCTAAAAAGCGCTGGCCTTCTAACAAGCGTTCAACTAACACCTCGACTTTGCCGCCGGAGCTTTTTTCACCAAATAAGCGGGCAGGAATCACGCGGGTATTATTAAAAATTAATAAGTCCCCTGGATTAAGCAGTGTCACAATATCTTTAAATATATGGTGGCTAAGCTCGCCTGTTTGGCGGTTCAGCGTTAACAGGCGGCTGGCAGAACGTTCAGCCTGAGGCTCACTGGCAATCAATTGCTCAGGCAATTCAAAACTAAAATCTTTGACTAACATGGTTATCTCACTCGTGTTTCTGGCTTTACCGGCCAAATCCGGCGGCGATATTCTAGCAAACTGTTAGTTACTACGACATTTTTTTGCGAGTACTTCCCGAATTAACTCGGCCATTTGCTGATAACTGCGCGCCTTACTAGAAGTTGGTCGCCATACCACACCAATATCCCGATAGGCATTACCGGTAACAGCGGGCTGACTGATCAACTCAGTCCCCTCTAGCACACCGCTATTAATGGCCATTTGCGGCATAAAGGTCACCCCTAATTTGTTATTTACCATCTGCGTTAAGGTATGCAAGCTAGTAGCAAAAAACGGATTTACTTTACGGCTATCCTCCAGCTCACAGGCTTTGACCGCATGGCCGCTTAAACAATGTTCGCGCTCTAATAAAAAGATACTTTCATCCGGCCATTGATTGATATCTTTATTAAAACCGCGATCTTGCCAATCTTTATGTAACACCAGATTAAACATATCC
>CAZNXI010000158.1:0-6937 GCA_964577005.1 uncultured Rheinheimera sp. | reverse complement strand
GGCGTGATAAGCCTGATACGCTCGGCTTCTAATTCGGTTAGTTGGGCGAGCCACAAGGGTTTTAGTACAACATAACTTAAGGTTATGACAACCAAAATTATTAGGCTGGCGATATAGCGTTTTTTCTTTAAAAACATCATTTTTCCTTCACAGTTCCCTAAAAATACTCGTGCGGATAACGGCATTGTCACGCAAGCGCTCTGCTTGATGCGTGTTAATGCGAGAAGATGATAAACTAATAGCTGCCTAAGGGTTAACTGGCAACCGCCGTTTTGGCTTTACTATAACAGGTTCAAAAAAACACATTCTATGTTTACTGAGTATTTATTTGTGTACGGTACCTTGCGTCGTGCGGCACAACATCCTATCCACCAGAGTATGCTGCGCTATGTCGAATTTCTTGCTGATGGCCACGTTGCAGGACAACTCTATTCGGTAGGGACTTATCCGGCGCTGGTAATCAAAACACCGACTTATGTGGTTAAAGGTGAGCTCTATAAAGTGCTGGATGCGGCAAAATTATGGCCGTTACTTGATCAATATGAAGGTGTCGGCCAAGGTTTTGTCGAGCCTTACGAGTATCGTAAAGCTCAGATTAGCGTCACTACCGTGGATGGTCAGCATTATTTGGCCACAACCTATCTGTACAATAGGGATGTAACAGATTTAAAGCTACTACCGCATGGCGATTTTTTGGCTGACACCTAAAGCCATTATTGAGCAGCAATAATTTTAATTTCAATTTTCCAATGTGGATCCGCCAGTTTGGCAGCTACTGTTGTACGCGCTGGCGCTTTACCTGCTGGCAGCCAAGCATCCCATACCTGATTCATAGCAGCATAGTCGGCTAAATTGGCTAAAAAGATTGTCGCATCTACCAGTTTTCCTTTATCACTAAAGCAGCGCTCCAAAAGCGCCTCTACTTGTCTTAGTACGTTTTCAGTTTGTGTTTTAATATCCGAAGCTGGGGTATCGGGTACCATACCCGCACAAAAAATTAAGCCATTCACAATTACCGCTTCTGAATATCGGCTAGTTGTATCAACGCGTTGTAAACTCATAAGCACCTCCATCAACTTTTTTGAGTTTAGCAGTTGCCGTTGGTAAATAGCAAAATGCATTCGAATCGAGTTTTAATTACTTATTGGAATAAAGAAGAGAGATCCATTCTTTTACCTATCCCCATATGGATGGCTAAAATGCAGCTAATATATTATTGCAGGATATTTTATGCTTTTATCTTCACTTGTGGCACAGGCCAGTCCGCTGTCGGAACAGCAGATTTCGCAATTGCAGGGCTTAGTAAGCCAGTTGAATCCGATCCAGCAAGCTTGGGTCAGCGGTTATCTGGCAGCCAGTGCACAGTTAGCTGGGCAAAACATTAGCGCTGCCCCCGCTGCAGTTGCCGCACCTGCCGCCACCCTAACCATTTTATTTGGTTCGCAAACCGGTAATGCTAAGCATGTCGCACAAGATATTGGCGATGCGGCTAGCGCCAAGGGGTTTAGCGTAAAGGTGCAAGATTTAGCCGAATATAAAGCGGCTAATTTAAAGAATGAACGCTATTTGGTGATTGTTACCTCGACTTATGGTGAAGGTGAGCCGCCAGAAAATGCCATCAGCTTTTATAACTATTTGTTTAGTAAAAAAGCCCCGCAATTACCCGAGTTGCGCTATGCCGTGTTGGGCCTTGGCGATACCAGCTACGAGTTTTTCTGCAAAACGGCGCAAGATTTTGATCAGCGTTTGGCCGAGTTAGGCGCCAAAGCAGTGATTGCCCGTGCTGATCTGGATGTAGACTATGCCGCTGCCGCGGCAACTTGGCAGCAAAACCTGATTACGACGTTAGAGCCTGAGTTTGCTAAAGCGCCGGCGGCTTCAGCAGACGTGATTGCTTGGCCAGGTGCAACCCAAACGGCCGCTGCAGTAAGCGTCTATAACAAACAGCAACCCTTTACTGCTGAGTTATATACCAATCAGAAAATTACCGGCCGTGATTCTACCAAAGATGTACGGCATATCGAAATCTCGTTGGCGGGTTCAGGGTTAACCTATCAGCCAGGCGATGCGCTTGGCGTTTACTTTAGTAATGATCCGGCTTTAGTGCGCGAGCTGTTACTGTTAACGGGTATTGCCGGTGATACGCCAGTAGATGTTGCCGGCCAAAAATTCACCGTCACTCAGGCATTAACTGACGAATTAGAGTTAACGCAATCTTACCCAGCCTTTGTCGACAAATACGCCAAAGCGAGTAATAACGCAAGCTTACTCAGCTTGTTAGCCGATAAAGTTGCGCTGCGCGCTTATCTGGCCGATCGGCAAATTATTGATATTGTGCGCGAGCATCCGGCGCTGATTAGTGCCCAGCAGCTGATCGATGCGCTGCGTAAGCAACAGCCGCGCTTGTATTCTATTGCGTCGTCGCAAGCTGAAGTGGAAGACGAAGTGCATTTAACCGTAGGTGTAGTGCGTTACGAGGCTTTTGGTAAGCCGCATTTAGGCGGTGCCTCGGGCTTTTTAGCCGAGCGTTTAACCGCAGGCGGCAGCATTAAGGTCTTTGTTGAGAGCAACAATAATTTCCGTCTGCCGGAAAATGATGACACCCCAGTGCTGATGATTGGTCCGGGCACTGGTATAGCGCCATTCCGCGCCTTTTTACAAGAGCGTGATGCGCGCGCAGCCAGTGGTAAAAACTGGTTGTTTTTTGGTAATCCGCACTTTACCCAAGATTTCCTGTATCAGGTTGAGCTGCAAAATTACTTAAAACAAGGTTTACTCACTAAGTTGGATGTGGCCTTTAGCCGCGATACGGCCGAAAAAGTTTATGTACAGCATAAGTTATTAAAACAAGCTGCTGAGGTATGGCAATGGTTAGAGCAGGGCGCACACCTGTATATTTGTGGTGATGGCGCACGCATGGCCAAAGACGTGCATCAGGCGCTGTTAACCATTATTCAGCAGCAAGGCGGCAAAGATGAAAAAGCTGCCCAACAGTATTTAGATCAGTTACGCATAGCCAAGCGCTATCAGAAGGATGTGTATTAATGAGCCAGTATCCCATAAATCCTGATTTCGTGGCGCAGGGCAAACTGTCGGATAACGAACGTTTAAAAGCGGAAAGCGAACATTTACGTGGCACCATTACCACGGATCTCAAAGATGAGATCACCGGTGGCTTTACCGGCGATAACTTTATGATGATCCGTTTTCACGGTATGTACCAGCAAGATGACCGCGATATTAGGGCGGAGCGTGCGGCGCAAAAGCTGGAACCGCTACACAATGTGATGCTCCGTGCTCGGATGCCAGGTGGCATTATTACCCCGGCGCAATGGCTGGCCATTGATAAATTTGCTGGCGAGCAAACCATGTACGGCAGTATCCGTTTAACCACTCGGCAAACCTTTCAGTTTCATGGTGTGTTAAAACCGAATATCAAACCTATGCATCAGTTTTTACACCAGATTGGTATCGATTCGATTGCCACCGCCGGTGATGTTAACCGTAATGTGCTCTGTACCTCTAACCCAGTGGAAAGTGCGCTGCATCAAGAGGCCTATCAGTGGGCCATTAAAATCAGTGAGCACTTATTGCCGAAAACCCGTGCCTATGCCGAGATTTGGTTAGATGAAGAGAAGGTAGAAACCACAGAAACTGAGCCGGTGCTGGGTGATAACTACTTACCCCGTAAGTTTAAGACCACGGTAGTGATCCCACCGCACAATGATGTCGATGTGCATGCTAACGACTTAAATTTTGTAGCCATTGCCGAAAACGGCCAGCTTATTGGCTTTAACGTGTTGGTTGGAGGTGGTTTAGCCATGACCTTTGGCGATACCTCTACTTACCCGCGTCGTGCCGAAGAACTGGGCTTTATTAGCCTAGAACATGTGCTGAAAGTGGCGGAACATGTGGTCACCGTGCAGCGCGATTATGGTGATCGGGTAAATCGCAAAAATGCTAAAACCAAATACACCATCGATCGGATTGGCGTCGATAATTTCCGTAGCGAAGTGGAAAAGCGCGTTGGTGTGGCTTTTGAACCAGTAAAACCTTACGAGTTTACTAGCCGTGGCGATCGTTTTGGTTGGGTAGAAGGTGTTGATGGCAAGCATCATCTCACTTTATTTATTGAAAATGGTCGGGTGTTGGATTTCCCAGGTAAGCCGCTGAAAACTGGTTTAGCTGAAATAGCTAAAATCCATCAGGGCGATTTACGGATGACAGCGAATCAAAACCTAATTATAGCCGGTGTGCCCACAGCGCAAAAAGCGCACATTGAGCAGTTAGCCCGGCAATATGGCTTGTTGGATGAGACCCATAGCGAGCAGCGTAAAAACTCGATGGCCTGTGTGTCTTTCCCAACCTGTCCACTCGCCATGGCCGAAGCCGAGCGCTATCTGCCTGAGCTGGTGACCAAAATTGAAGGCTTGCTAAGCAAAAACGGCGTGGATGATGATCATATCGTGCTGCGGGTAACGGGCTGCCCGAATGGCTGCGGCCGTGCCATGTTAGCCGAAGTGGGCTTAGTGGGGCGCGCTCCGGGTAAATACAATGTGTATTTAGGCGGTAATAAAGTGGGTACCCGCATTCCTAAATTGTTCCTTGATAATGTGGCGGAAGCCGACATTCTTAATCAGCTTGATGGCTTGATTGGTCGTTGGGCCAAAGAGCGCGAGACAGGCGAGTGTTTTGGTGATTTTGTGGTGCGAGTGGGCATAGTTGCTGAAGTGAAAGTATCCAAAACTGATTTTCATGCTTAAGTAGGTATGGTTCTGTGGCGGTAAGTAACCGGGTGGGGGAAGTAAATATGAATGCTGTAGCCGAAGATTACCGCATGATTTTGCAACAAGACAAGGCCACACAGCAGCAGTGGTTAGCTGAGATCAATCATCAGCTAACCCCACTCAGTGCTGCTGAGCGGGTGCGCTGGGCGCTGGCACATTTGCCGGCGAGCCCTATGCTGAGCTCCAGCTTTGGGATTCAGGCGGCTGTGATGTTGCATCTGGTTACGCAGCAGCAACCGGATCTGCCGGTAGTGCTGACCGATACAGGCTATTTATTCCCAGAAACCTATCAGTTTATTGATCAACTGACCGAGCAGCTTGGATTAAATTTGCAGATTTACCGTGCTGCGCTTAGCCCTCAGTGGCAAGAAGCGCGTTACGGTCAACTCTGGTTAAGTGCTGAAGGCACCAAACAATATAACCAGCTGAATAAAGTTGAGCCGATGCAGCGGGCATTGCGTGAGCTGAATGTCGGTACCTGGTTTACTGGCCTGCGCCGCAGCCAAAGTAGTACCCGTGCCGATAAAGCCATTGTCGAAATCAGCCGTGGCGTGGTAAAGGTACAGCCGATTATCGACTGGAGCAGTAAGGATGTGTTTTATTATCTAAAAGAACACAACCTGCCCTACCATCCATTGTGGGAGCTAGGCTATTTATCGGTCGGTGATACCCATTCTACCGTGAAATTTGAACCGGGGATGAGCGAAGAAGATACCCGCTTTAATGGCTTTGGCCGCGAATGTGGCTTGCATATTGATGGTGATGGCATTTAACCGGTAAACGCAATCTGCCTTTGCCGCCGTGTTATCAGCCACTAGTATGCTCGGTATTTTTTAGAAAAAACTAACACAATGTCTAAAAATCGGCCATAGTAATTATAAATAATAACAATAGGCATGCAGCTTATATGAAGTGGTGTTGCGCTATTATCTTGAGTTTGCTCTGTTTAGGGAGTAAGGCTGAAACGCTGGTAATGTATACCGAGCATTTCCCACCTTATAGCTTTGAACAAAACAACCAAATTACTGGTTTAAATGTCGAATTGGTTAGGCGTAGTTGTGAGTTGGCAAAGATCACTTGCGAATTCCAACTAATGCCTTGGTTAAGGGCTTTTGATACGGCTCAGAAGCATAACCATGCGGGGTTATTTTCTACGTCTCGTAATCCTCAGCGCGAAAACCTTTTTCAGTGGGTTGGACCCTTGGCGCATTCTAATGCACATATGTATTGGCTAAAATCCCGTACGGATGCTGCACCACGATCGTTAGAAGAAGCCAAAAAGTTTATCGTCGGTGTTGCTCGTGGTGATATCTATGAAATTTATCTGCAAAGCCAAGGTTTTGAGGTGGATGTTAACTTACTGCGTTTTAATACTAAGTCTGATGCTGTATTACCTTTTTTACATGGTAAATTAGATTTATTAATCGCTTCTGAACTTATTCTACCTGTGTGGTTAGCTGAACATGCACAAAGTATTGATGTTGTGCAAGCCGTTGTTGATCTGTCAGATATTGGGCACAACTATCTGGCTTTAAACCAACAAGTTCCTACTGAAATGCGACTGCGTTTACAAGCGGCGTTGGATCAGCTTCACCAGAATGGTGAATTCCAGAACTTATCAAAGCAATTTCTTTTGCTTTCGCAATAATCCCGAAACAGAAACTGCAGAAAATCTCCTATATCTATTGAAATATGCCGCTAAAGCCCTAACCTCAGGGGTAGCAGTAAAAGCGAACTTTTGCGTCCCGCTCTGGTCTTTTTGAACTAGACAGCGTATAAATAAGTCGTGATTGTTATCAATTAAAGCGATTAAGACGATTTGTTTTATTCGTTTTAAAAGTAGTATAGGTCTGGTTAAACTAGTCTCAGTTGAAACACAATATATTTTATTAACCCAAAGGAGCAAGACAATGTCTTCTATTATCAATACCAAAATCAAGCCGTTCAAAGCTACTGCATACCATGATGGTAAATTCGTTCCAGTAACGGATCAGGACTTACTGGGCAAATGGTCTGTTGTTTGCTTCTACCCAGCTGACTTCACGTTTGTATGTCCTACTGAGCTGGGCGATCTGGCTGATTTTTATGCTAAGTTCCAAGAGATTGGTGTAGAAGTATACTCAGTATCAACTGACACCCACTTCACCCAC
>CAZNXI010000157.1:340-6968 GCA_964577005.1 uncultured Rheinheimera sp. | reverse complement strand
TAAGAAGTTCTGTATCCAAAGTCAAGCCTAATAATTATTTATCGTGTCAATAAAAAATATTTGTTTTACGACAGGAATTTTGTTAACCATACTCCGCACAGTTTAAACAGGCTGGCTTGATATTCAACGACATTAGAGGAAAAAAGTGATGCAGCAAAGTTTTGTCGCTAATCGTCGCTTTTTCGATGACCGGAATTTCCCACGTGGTTTTACCCGGTCCGGGCGCTTTACTCTGGCAGAAGGCAATTTGCTGGAGAAACATGGTTTAGCAATGCAACAACTTGAGCAAGGCTTAAGAGAGCCGGTAAATGAGGAAGAGCAGCGCTTTGTGCTGGTTTGCCGCGGTGAATCTGAAGCCAGCACAGTGTTTGAAAAGACCTGGTTAAAGTATAAACAGCGCTTGGCAGAAAAGCGGAAGTTCCATACGGTGTTTGGCAAAAAGCGCATTGCCGATGGTTCCGACGATTTTTCTTACGTCGAAACCGACACAGAATAAAAAAAGCCCTTTGGGGCTTTTTTTATGGCTAAGCATTTATACTGACACTAAAACTTGGCGCTGCTTTTTCTGCGCGACTAAGAAAGCGCTGAAATCCTCTGCCGAGAGCGGTTTACTGTAATAGTAGCCTTGGATAATTTCACAGCGTAATTTGCGAAGTTGCTCTAGCTGCTCATGGGTTTCAACACCTTCGGCCACGACGCTGAGGCTTAAGTTGTGCGCAATAGTCACAATGGTATCCACCATATTGCGACCACGGGCACTGCTCATATCATCAATAAAGGCTTTATCAATTTTCAGGGTATTTAAGGGAAATTGTTTCAAATAAGCTAAAGACGAATAACCAGTACCAAAATCATCCATCGCTAAATGAATACCGCGTGCCCGCAGTTTTTTCATGGTATCAATCGCCAGTTTCGGCGATTCCATTACCGTGCCTTCGGTAATTTCTAATTCTAAATGGTAAGATGCCAAATTGGTTTGTTGCAGAATATCATCGATTTGATCACAGAGAAAAGGCAGCATAAACTGCTTGGCAGATAAGTTTACCGCGACTCGACCATTAAATAGGCCTTGGTCGAGCCAACGTTTGACGTCCAAGCAGGCTTTGCGTAATACCACAGTACCGATATCAACAATTTGCCCCGTTTCTTCTGCAACTGGAATAAAACTGCTTGGGCTGATTAACCCCCCTTTAGGCGTAATAAAACGCACCAAGGCTTCCATCCCGACCACTTTGCCCGTCAGTAAGTCCATCTTAGGTTGATAAAAAACCGTGAAATAATCTTCTTTTAAGCCATGACGAATTAGGTTTTCAATTTGTAGCCGTTTCACCGCTTGTTTGTTCATGGTGTCGTTAAAAAATAAATAACGATTCGCTCCGGCATGTTTAGCGTGATACATAGCAGTATCGGCATTTCGCAGCAGCGCCTGTGGATCTTTGCCATCCTCTGGAAACAGCACTATGCCAATGCTACTGGTCACCACTAATTCATGCTGTTCCACAGCAAAAGGCTTGTTGATTTGTGTCATCAATAACTTGGCGACAGTCGTGATGGCATGGATATCGTTGGTGTTATCGAGCAGGATCGCAAATTCATCGCCGCCCAACCGGTATAATTTCTGACGAAATACTTTGTTGTTATGTAAGCGTTCGGCCAGTTTACATAACAAGGTATCACCGAGTTCATGCCCGAGTGAGTCGTTAATTTTTTTAAAGTTATCCAAATCAAAAACTAACAAAGCATGCGCTGTGGTATGGGTTACCAAGCTGCCTAACTTTGTCATAAAGACGGCTCTGTTCGGTAAGCCGGTTAAAGTATCACTATTGGCTAAACGGCTCAGCTCGGCTTCTCTGCGTTTGCGCTCTGAAATATCAGAAAACACCGCAACATACTGCGTGATTAAACCTTGCTCATCTTTAATCACATCAAAGGTCAGCTCAGCTTGGTAATACTCACCATTGCTTTTAAGTTCGCGAACTTCACCACTCCAGCGGCTTTGTTTGACTAAGGTTTTTTCGATGTCTTGCAAAAAACGAGCAGGGTAGAGGGTCAAATTGAAGCGGCTTTGTAGGACTTCATCTCGACTTTTACCTGTAAGCTGGCTGTAAGCGGGATTCACTTCAATGATACTGAACTTAGTATCGCAAATCACCACGGCATCGGAGATATTCTCTAAGCAGCGGGAAAACAGCTGCATGCGAGCTTCAGCTTGCTTGAGTTGGCTGATGTTTTTTAAAGTGCCCGTCATGCGGCGCGCTTTGCCGGCATCATTGTAGGCAACCACCTTGCCGCGGTCGAGTACCCACAGGTAATGGCCTTGTGCTGTTAATAGCCGGTAATTCGCTTCAAAAAAAGGACTAATACCTGCAAGGTGTTGCGAGAGCGCATTAGCGACGCGTTCTAAATCCTGAGGATGAATCAGCTCTCTGTTCGGTGGGAAATCTTTAACCGTCGCGACAGCCTTGCCTGGTTCAAGCCAACTACTGGAACGATACACTTCACCCGTTTCCAGATCCCAATCCCACAGTTCATCGCCGCTACCCCAGATGGATAAACGTAAGCGTTCTTCACTTTTCGCTAAGGCACTATGATATTTGCGCATGCGCACCAGCGCAATCTGGGCAAATACCAAGGCAGCTATAGTTAGACCCATTACGCTGTAAAACGAATAGGATTGCATGTTTTCCCAGGATAACACTGCTGCAGCAAGTGGCCACGAAAATAAAGCCAGTGTTAACAGGCTAAAAAGTAAGGTTTTTTTATTACGCACTTTATTATTTTTATATGCTACAAGTTAGCTTAACTTATCTAAGATTGGCAGCGCTGTCAAAAGCAATTTTCATTTCTGGGTAAATGAATCAATAAATCATTTTTATGCATAGTTTTAACATAACTGTGCATTGGTGCAGCATCTGTTGCCAAAAACAATACGTCATAATCGGCTGCTAACAGTTTTTCCAGAAATGCAATAAAGTCTGCTTTTGCTAATTTTTGTAAGGCCTGCTGGATACGATACGTTAAATCAAACTGGTAGTCACCTTGCCCCAAGGCTAACCAGAGGCGTTTCGCTCTTGCATTTAAACTGGTATCTCGTTCAGCGAGTTGCGCCAATAAGCCTTGTTTATAGGTAGTAAAGTCGTCATGGTTAAGTTGCTTAACCTGTTGCAGCAAATCCCGAAAAAATACTAAGGTGGCTTGATAAAGTTCAGCCGCAGGGTAGTTGGGTGATTGAATGTAAAAAGCAAGTCCTGGTAAGGTATTAATCGGCACATAGCCTGTTCCTACTAAATACCCCATTTGTTGCTCTGTTCTAAGCTGATGAAAATAACGAGGCGACATCACATGATTAGCCAACATAAAACAGGCCATTTGGGTCGGGCTTTTTTCTTGTGCTGGCAGATAAATCACTAAGGCATGGTCACTGGTTTCATCCTTGCCTGTTTCCAGCCAAACTGGACCTAGTTTGGAAAAAGTGTGTTGATGCAAGGGGAGGGCCGTGCCGCAACTGAGCGGTTGTTGCCAAGTTCTTGCCATTACTGTTAACTCATCCGCTGCTGCAGTAGTCCAATTGCCAATCAGTAGGGCTTCTAGATGTTGTTGCTGTAACAGCTGTTGGTGAAAGTCTTGAAACTGTTCAAAGCTAAGCTGTTGCAAAGTACTGTGCAGCAGTTCCAGCTCGGGATTGTGGGGTTGTAATAAGGCAGATAACTGGCTAAAGAGCTTAGCGACGGGTTTATTTTTACTGCTATTTTGCCAATGGCGACATAGCTGATGTTTCAGCTCAAGAAAGCGTTGCTCATTAAAATGCGGGTTAGGTAACTGCGCTAAAATATCCGCAAGTAATTGTAGTTGATTGGCGGTTAGGCCCGAGGTTTGAATGCTGATCCCTTGCCGATGCACATGAATATAGTAATTTAAACCGGCAGTTGTTGCGGCATACAGTTGTTGATTAAAACGATCTTGTACTAATTCTACCCATAACCGACAGGCAGCCAGTTGCAGTAATGTCTTACAACTATTAGGTAAGGTGAGCTGTAAAAAGATCTGCCCTTTGGGGGTGTTAAAATCCGTATCCGCTTTATGCCAAATGCTCAGAGATCTTTCATGCACCCGTTGTTCTGGTACAGGCATATGCGCAGCGGGTGCTAAAACACTCAGTTCTGCTTTTAAGTAACGGTTAGTTGCAGGCAGCTTCAGTGCGGTTTTTTGAGGGGTAGCACTCAGCTCTGCTAACCAGCTTTTAGGTAAGGTGACTAAGCTATAAGGTGTATCATACCAACGTGCTGCACGGTCGGTCGGTACATCATCTGCAATCAGCATTAATCGCATATTATCACTACGTAAATAGCTTAGCAGTTGCTGATAAAGCCCTGCTGGTGGCAGCTCCATCCGATAATCACCAAAAATGATATCAGCCACTGGATAATGTTGCATATTTAACGATAAATCCATAGCCGTTTGCAAAGCGGTACTGGGCTCATAAAACTGAAATGACCAATTTAATAAGCGTTGCCGCTCTACAAAGAGTTCGGTTGGAAAAGGCGATTCTGCTAATAACCGTATGTGGCTAAACAGGGCGGCGACAATATCTTTATAATGCGCTTTCCCTGACGCGGTTAACTCAAACGCTACGGTAAAGTCTTTGTAATTACTGCCGTCAATCCCACCACCAGCACTAAGCTGATTAACCAGCTCGCGATTCTTTAAATAAGCAAGCAATGAATGATCGCCTTCATCACCGAGTAAATGCGCGATAAAACTCACCAATTTATACGGATACCAAGGATGAATATCTGGCATAGCAAAACTGATGACTAAGCGATTGCTACTTTTATGAGGCTTGATATTCAGTTGAATACCCTGTTGCTCGGGTAAGTAGAGCGGGATTTGTAAGCCACTTTTAGCGGGTAAATGCTGGGGTAAGTCAGCAAATAACCTGCTAGCCAGTTGCGCTAATTCTGCCAAAGGCTGATTGCCAACTAAACACAATGTCATTCGGCTCGCGCTATATTGCTCTTGATAAAAACGGCAGACTGACTGTTGCAGCGATTCATGGGGTAAATCTGCCAAGGTGGTGGCATTGCCGACAGAAAATTTTGCGAAAGGATGCGCAGGGTTAATACTTTCTTTATGAACCTGATAGATGCGTCTGCTGTCATCTTTCAGTTTCATGGCAAATTCAGCTTCTATCGTTTGTCGCTCTTTTTCAACATAGCCAGCATGAAATAATGGCGCACTAAACATATCGGCAAAGCGGGCTAAAGCGCCATTAAAATGGTGATGCTCGATATCAAAGTAGAAGTGGCTGTGTTCTGAGCCTGTCCATGCATTATGGTTACCGCCATGCTCACTGATAAACTGCTGAAAATCACCGGCATTCGGATAGTTGGCCGATCCTAGGAACAGCATATGTTCCAAAAAATGGGCGAGTCCTTCTCGCTCTGCAGGATCATCAAAATGGCCAACATTTACGGTCAGGGCGGCTGCACTTTTTTCACTATCTGCTTGGTGGACTAACAAGACAGCCAAACCGTTAGTCAATACCAGATGTTGGTAGTGCTTAGGATCATTCGGGCTTTGAATTAGCTTAGCTTGCTGCAAGGCTGTTCCTCAAGGTAAGTGGATACCATCAACGCGCATGTTCATAGCAATAAGGAATAACCAAACGCTATCTTATGCTTTAATAGCAGTTACACTGACATCAGACTTTCTTTATCATAGCGCACTATTTTCAGCTGTCGCATGCTTATTTTTATAAACTGCAGACAGCATAGGACAAAGATTGCAGTATGGTAACTTTTTTATGATAAACCTCGTCATCATGCGACATGGCGAAGCACAGGCGCAGGCGGCTACAGATAGTTTACGCACGCTAACAGAAAATGGACGCCATGAAGTGCAACAAATGGCACTTTGGTTAGCCAACACTTATCCTGCTTTTGATTATATTTGGGTAAGCCCTTATGTGCGTACGCGTGAAACCGCAGCTTTAATGCTGGAAGCCCAACATCAAGCTACCACATTAGAAGTTTTACCCGAATTAGTCCCTGAAGCACCTGCAGCGCTAGTGCAACAGCGCTTAGATCTGTTGCTGGCAGCAGAGCCTGACGCCAGAGTGCTAATGGTTTCGCATATGCCGTTAGTCAGCTTTTTGGTCGCGGCTTTCACCTTACCTGATCAGGCGCCAGTTTTTAGTACCGCAGCGGTGTGTTGTATTTCGTATGATACAGCATTAGGGGGTAAGTTACTGGAGCGTAACTCGCCGTTAGAACTCAGCATGTTTAAATAAGCTGTAGATTAACGCTGTGGCAGATCTCGAAATTGCTGCTCGGTGCTTTGATTAATTTTCAGCAAGAGTAACAAGGCACCGTGTTTGCCCCAACTGCGCGGTGCGGTATGAAAAGCACGGACATTGGGGTGTTGAATTAACCAGTTGGGTACTTTCCGTGCCAAGATACCCAGACCTTTACCATGCACAACACAGGCACAATTTAATTGTTGCTGCTCGCAGTAAGCTAATAACCCCGCCAGTTCGGTTTTCGCCTCCTGTACCGTCATACCATGTAAGTCGAGAACGACTTGTGGTGACAACTCGCCTCGGCGCAAGCGCCCTGCTAAATGCGGATCA
>CAZNXI010000157.1:0-330 GCA_964577005.1 uncultured Rheinheimera sp. | reverse complement strand
TAAGATAAGGTTCCTTGAGTCTCAGCAAAAACCTCGAACTCATCGGAAAAAAAGAACAGCTTTTCAGCAGTTGGGCTATTCGTGGCGGTAGCGGCACGTTTTTGCTTGCTGCGTGTTACAACTGGCGCTATCTTGTCTTGCTCAAGTGGGCGGGTTCCAGCAACAAAGTCTCGAAACAAGGCCAGATCGTCTTGTTCAGCACCTGAGGTCGCAGTTTTTGCTACTGGCCGGGCAGGGGATGGCTTTTTCTGCATGCGCTAACGTCTTATCACATTTATCTAAATTCTGGAGTGCAGCATACCATGTCTGAGCAGCCGCTATCACCTTTTG
>CAZNXI010000156.1:0-7060 GCA_964577005.1 uncultured Rheinheimera sp. | reverse complement strand
ATTGGCAAAGAGACGATTCTCAATTTGACTTAACTGCAGCTGCCAACCGGACCACAGCTCCTGCTGGCTAGCAAAACTCATTTCACTGGAAAAAAGTTGCCAACCATCCGCGGTAGGCTGCCATAATAATTGTCCAGCGCCTAACTTCAGGCTGTATTGCTCGCCCGCTCTTTGCCAATGTAAACGGTTATCCGTTAGTTCAAGCTGAACCTGTTTTAATTGCCCCTGTTCGATAGTGCCCCAAGCTTCAAGGTTAATACTGGCTTTTTGCAAACGACTGGTTTGAGGTAACCACTGACGAAATAGCGGTAATAGATCTAACTGCGCACTTTGCACATACAATTTGCCATAAGCATCACTAAGCGTTGTCCCCTGTAAATCGAGAATCACACTTAGGTTATTTGCTGTAACGCCCGCTATAGCGAACTCGCCTTCGCCTTGATGTCTCAAACCTTCATTTCGCCAGTTTAAACGGCTAATCTCTAGTACTAGCTCGGGTTGCTCGTGACTGACGAGAATCAACTCACTATTTTTGAGAGAGAAATCTTTTAAACGACGAAAGAAGAGTTGTTCGACCCCTTGTAACCTCGCGGCGGGGCTGGGTAGATTGGCTTCACTAGCACTCAACAAGGTATCGAGATTTAACCAATATCGTAGGCCATTTAATTCAAAATGCTCAGCTGTAAACTGACGCGACAAAATACTTTGCCAGAAGTTTATGCGAATAGAGGCCTCCGCAATTTCTAGTTGTACTTTACTGTCTGCAACGACATGGACATCTTGCAACAATAGTGCTGGTCCATACTTATGCCAAGTGGCATTGATGTTTTCGATGGCAACAGGTACACCCAGCTGCTGACCGAGCACCTGCTCTATATGATCTTTATAACTTTCTGCATAAGGTAACGCTATACGCAGTAACGATACCACTGTAGCTAGGACGACCAGACAAATTGCTAGTGCTATCCAAAGCTTATGCAGGCAGTAATAGCAAACCTGCTTCGTTTTTTGCACTACATCATTACCACGTCAAACTGCTCCTGCGTATACATAGGCTCACTCTGTATACTAATTTGTTTTCCAATAAAAACCTGTAACTCGGCAAGACTGTGGAATTCATCGGTGGTCAGTGCATCTCTGACCACAGGTGACACATAGACAACAAACTTATCAGCCGAGTAAGCACGATTAACCCTAACAATTTCACGTAAGATCTCAAAGCAAACCGTTTCTACCGTTTTTAACGAACCACGCCCCTTACAAACAGGACACTCAGAACACAAAATATGCTCGAGACTTTCTCGTGTTCTCTTACGGGTCATTTCTACTAGACCAAGTGCTGAAAAACCATGAATATTCGTCTTCGCACGATCGCGAGCCAAGGCTAATTCTAAACTATGGAAAACGCGGCGTTTGTGCTCTTCGTTTTGCATATCAATAAAATCAATAATAATAATACCACCAAGGTTACGTAACCTTAGCTGACGTGCAATAGCCTGTGTTGCCTCAGTATTTGTGTTGAATATCGTTTCATCCAAATTTCGGTGGCCAACAAAAGCGCCCGTATTTACATCAATCGTTGTCATGGCTTCTGTTTGGTCAATAATTAAATAGCCACCACTTTTCAGTAAAACCTTGCGTTCTAATGCTCGCTGGATCTCATTTTCGACATCAAACATATCAAAAATCGGCCGCTCACCAGGATAATACTCCAGCAAAGCGACATTTTGCGGCATAAATTCATCACAAAAAGCGGTTAACTGTTGAAAAGTCAGTTTCGAGTCTACTCGCACTCGCTCTAATTCTGCCCCAACAAAGTCACGCAGTATGCGATAACTTAACGTAAGATCTTCATAGACCACGCCTTCTTTACGGGTGTTTTTCTTACGTTTAATGACTTTGCTCCAAAGCTTTTTTAAGAACTTCGCATCTTGCGTAAGCTCTTCCTCTGTCGCACCTTCAGCAGCCGTTCGCACAATAAAACCACCGGTATCATCCATGCATTTGCTAACAATTTCTTTTAAACGCTGCCGCTCACTTTCGCTCTCTAGACGCTGCGAAACTCCGACATGCGCAGAATCTGGCATAAAAACAAGATAGCGTGAAGGCAAGGTAATATCGGTAGTCAAACGAGCACCTTTTGTGCCTAAAGGATCTTTTACGACCTGAACTAATAGATATTGCCCTTCACGCACTAACACACGGATGTCTTTACTGGCTACGGGCTTACTGTCCAGCTCACTGGCCTCATGGTGCTGCACGATGTCCGAAGCATGTAAGAAAGCGGCTTTGTCTAGACCGATATCGACAAAGGCAGCCTGCATTCCCGGTAATACACGGCTGACTTTACCGACATAAATATTGCCTACCAAACCAAGCCGCGCTTGCCGCTCTATATGTAGCTCTTGCAAAACACCATTTTCAATTAATGCAACACGCGTTTCTGTTGGTGTCACATTAATTAATAACTCTGCACTCATGTCGACCTCTGTAGCTGTTTTAATAATAGGTCGGTTTCGCATAGTGGTAAACCAACAACAGCACTATAGCTGCCCTTTAAACATTCAACAAACTTACCTGCTCGCCCTTGAATACCATAACCACCGGCTTTATCCGCTGGCTCGCCACTTTGCCAATAGTCCGCCATCTCTTGCAGACTAATCTGTCTAAACCAAACATCTGTACTAACCAGTGTTTGCCAATGCTGACTAGGGGTAACCAATGCCACTGCCGTTACAACCTGATGGCAACGCCCAGACAGCTGCTGCATCATTTGTAAAAAATCAGCTTCATCTTTAGGTTTGCCAAGAATATGATTATCAATCACTACGCTCGTGTCTGCGCCCAATACAGGCAAATGTCCAGCTAATAACTGCATCCCCTTTTGCGCTTTTGTTAACGCTAAACGGCTGACATAAGCTGCAGCGGACTCATTATCTAAAATGTTTTCATCAATATCAGGCGTAACGACTTCAAAGCAAACATCGAGATGTTGAAGCAGCTGACGGCGACGGGGTGAGGCAGAAGCTAGAGCAATTTTTGGGTACATTATTGAATCTTTAGTTGTCGGCGATAGCGTCTTAACAGCCAAAATAACCAGGGCCAAACGATCGTACCGATTAAAACCGGCCACAAATAACCAGGGCGAAAATAGACCCCAGTGAGAAAATGACTTAACCAAAACAACAGTAATTGATACAAGGCCAACATTAATCCGATTAATAAACTTTGCTGGATCACGGCAAAGTTACGGATCTTCAAATGGTTTACTGCCACAACAAATGCAACTACAGAAAATGCTAAGGCATTTACGCCCAATACGGTTCCCACCAGCACATCAGTAAGTAACCCCATAAAAAAGGCAGTCCCGATATTAACTCGTCTAGGTAAGGCTAATATCCAATAGATCAAAACAAGTAGTACCCAATCAGGACGAAACAAGTTGAACTGAAAAGGCACAGGAGTAACAGTTAGCAATAACGCAGCTAACAGACTCAAGTAGATAAAACCGATACCCTGGCTACGCCGCATTAGTTTTCTTCCTCTGCTTGACGCACTGCTTCGACTTGCGAGCCTGGCCATAATATAAGTACATGTCGAATTCGATCTAAATAAGTGTAAGGTTTAGCGTGAACTGTCATAAAAGGCTGCGTTGCATCTCTAATTACTTCGACTACTTCTGCCACCGGATAGCCCTCAGGGAAACGGCCATCAAAACCTGATGCGAGCAAGCGATCACCTTCTCTAATATCTGAACTAAGCGGCAGATGGATGACTCTTAGCAAATCCCATTGCCCTAGGCCTTCCGCAACAGTACGAATCCCGGTTCTCTCGGCACGAACTGAAATGGCATGCGTATTGTCAGAAATAAGTAAGACACGGCTACTAGTTGGCCCTACGCTAATAATTTGTCCGACAACACCTTTCTCATCAATGATGGGCTGATGAACAGACACTCCGTCGTTACTGCCTTTATTAATTACAACTTGGTGCGAAAAAGGATGGCTATACACTGCAAGCACCTCTGCGATTAAGCGTTGGCCTTGCACCACAGGAGCTGAACCCATTAACGCTCGCAATTTATTATTTTCTTGCTGCAGAAATTCCAAAAGCAATAGCTGTGCGTCTTGTTGCAGCAACCTTTCTTTCAATTGCGTGTTTTCGGAAAGCAGTTGTTGTTGAGAGGTAAGTTGCTCGGAGGCTCTCGCGATTAAACTCTCTGGCAAGCTAGCCGCATAAAACAAAGGGCTTACGGCAGTATTAAGTAAACTCCGAATTTGGGTAGCGCTTTCAGTATACCTATCAATAAACATCAGCCCAACACTGCAGGCTATTGCAAACACTAAACGTAGCCCAAGTGCTGGGCCACGGTTAAAAAAGTCATTCATGAGCGTCTCTGACGGGTGAAAAACCGCATTAATCGTAACTGAAAACGTCACCACCGTGCATGTCTATCATCTCGAGTGCCTTACCACCACCACGAGCAACACAAGTGAGTGGATCATCTGCTACAACCACAGGAATACCGGTTTCTTCCATTAACAAGCGATCTAAGTCGCGCAGCAAAGCACCACCGCCAGTTAACACCATGCCACGCTCTGAGATATCAGAGGCAAGCTCTGGCGGGGATTGTTCTAATGCGACCATAACGGCGCTGACAATACCAGCTAACGGCTCTTGAAGCGCCTCCAAAATCTCGTTACTCGTCATGGTAAAACTACGTGGAACACCTTCTGCAAGGTTACGACCGCGCACTTCAATTTCTAACACATCATCACTTGGGTATGCTGAGCCAATCTCTGTTTTGATACGCTCAGCTGTTGCTTCGCCAATTAAAATACCGTAGTTGCGGCGAATATAGTTAACAATAGCGTCATCAAATTTATCGCCACCAATTCGTACAGAGGAAGAATACACTACCCCATTCAAAGAAATGATAGCAACCTCAGTTGTACCACCGCCTATATCAACAACCATTGAACCCGTTGCTTCGGAAACTGGCAAACCGGCACCAATGGCTGCAGCCATTGGCTCATCAATCAGATAAACTTCACGAGCTCCCGCCCCTTGTGCGGATTCACGAATGGCACGTCTTTCAACCTGCGTTGAACCACAAGGTACACATACCAGTACACGAGGGCTAGGACGTAAAAAACTGTTACTATGAGCCTGGCGAATAAAATGCTGGAGCATTTTTTCAGTCACATAAAAGTCGGCAATTACCCCATCTTTCATAGGGCGTATTGCTTTAATATTGCCAGGTGTTCGACCTAACATTCTCTTAGCGGCGTGTCCAACAGCGGCAACACTTTTCGGGCCACCAGCACGCTCTTGACGTATAGCAACAACCGAAGGTTCATTTAGCACTATCCCTTGGTCTTTCACATAAATAAGTGTATTGGCAGTGCCAAGATCGATAGAGAGATCATTTGAAAAAATGCCGCGCAGTTTATTGAACATGGAGAAAATGAATCCTTTTAACAAAATTCGGCTGCCAAGACCGTAAAAGGCAAAACAGCAACAGAAAAAATTTATATAAACGTTTAAGCTATTCTAAGTAAGTCTCTAGCAAGAAAATAGCTTTTTATGACATTTTTACCAAATTAACACTAAGCACTTTGCCTTTACCAAATAAAGGTACGAACACAGCTATTAAGACTAGATTTTAGTTACATCTATTAGTCTATAGTTAACGACTAAAAGCTATAATAAAACCTGAACACATTCGGTTATAAAGAAAAAAGAACATGTATGAGTTACCTAAAATCTGCTGGCTGCAATTGCAACACCCAAAACTAGAATTGACAGAAACTGAGCTTTGGGTCTGTCAGCTAACAACGGCAGTGCCAAATATTTCAGGTAATAAATGGCTTAAGCTAGCTTCAGCGCTTAACAAAAAATCAGCTAAGCAAGGCATTTTAAGTATGGGTGGTGCATTTTCAAATCACCTAGCTGCACTAGCTGCAGCAGGAAAACACTATGGATTCCCAACAATAGGTCTCGTCAGAACAGATAAAATTGATCTTAACAATCCGACACTGGTGCAATGTTTAGAGAATGGCATGCACCTTCAGGCAGTTAACCGCTCCAACTATAGACAACGCCATACCTCAGAGTTCAATCAAAAACTAATAAATTGTTATCCTAATTACCTTATCATACCTGAAGGGGGAAGTAATGAAGAAGGTGCAAAAGGCGTAACAGCTTTACCACTGGCAGAGACGCCAGCAGGAAAAGCAAACTTGTTATGTTGTGCCACAGCAAGCGGGGGAACCTTAGCCGGTATTATTCAACGATACCCTGATATAAAAGTATTAGGCTTAGCTGTTGTGCAAGACAACAAACTTGCTGACAAGGTTGAAGATTGCTTACCAATAAATCATAACTTTTCTAATTGGGAACTTACAAAGGCAAGCTCGGCTTATGGTAAAGTTAGCGCTGAAGTGGTGGCATTTTGCTGTGAGTTAAAATCACAGATTAGTTTAGAACCCATATATACCGGTAAAGCCTTATATCAATTATTTGAGTTATTAGAAAAAAAAGAGATAGCAGCGGGGCAAAGAATAGCCTTCTTTCATACTGGAGGACTACAAGGTTTGGCCGGTCTTCATTATCGTAAGCTAATCAGTCAAAATGAGTATGCGCTACTTGCTGCAGATAATAGTGAAGAACCCTGCGCAGCGCCTTGAACTGGATAGCAATTTCCACCTGCGTCGATGACTATGTCTTTTTCTCACTCAATCACCGATGTAGCATGGCGACAAAACTGCTGGGAGCAGTTTTGGACTGCCGCAGGCAGGTCGCGAAGCGATGCAGGCCAAGGAAGGCCTGCACACAACTTCGTCAGGAACGAAGTTGGACGTTGCGCAGCGACGGCCCAAAGGGCGAAACACAGGACGTGTTTCGCAATGCCACCACTGTGGCTGGCGTGGGAGTGTTATACGCCCCCCCCCGCGTAGCGGATAAAGCAAAAAGCCCACTCGACTGAGTGGGCTCTTTGGCTTTATGAGGTGCCTGGCGGTGTACTACTCTCGCATGGCGAATGCCACACTACCATCGT
>CAZNXI010000155.1:6712-7087 GCA_964577005.1 uncultured Rheinheimera sp. | reverse complement strand
AACCACCAACGCGTGAAGCTGCTGAAACCTTGTTTGAAAATTTATTTTTCTCTGAAGATCGTTACGATCTATCAACAGTAGGCCGTATGAAGTTTAACCGTCGGGTTGACTTTGAAGAAGGCAAAGGTACTGGGGTACTGAGTAAAGACGATATTCTTGCGGTTATGAAGGTGCTGATCGATATTCGTAACGGTAAAGGCGAAGTCGATGATATCGACCACTTAGGTAACCGTCGTATTCGTTCAGTAGGTGAAATGGCGGAGAACCAATTCCGTGTTGGTTTAGTGCGTGTTGAGCGTGCGGTTAAAGAGCGTCTATCATTAGGTGATTTGGATGCTGTAATGCCACAGGATCTAATTAACGCTAAGCCAATTT
>CAZNXI010000155.1:2008-6702 GCA_964577005.1 uncultured Rheinheimera sp. | reverse complement strand
TTATGGACCAAAACAACCCGTTGTCAGAAGTAACGCACAAGCGTCGTATTTCTGCGCTAGGCCCAGGCGGTTTAACGCGTGAGCGTGCTGGTTTCGAAGTACGTGACGTACACCCAACACACTATGGTCGGGTATGTCCAATCGAAACGCCAGAAGGTCCAAACATCGGTTTGATTAACTCTTTATCGATCTTTGCCCAAACCAATGAATACGGTTTCTTAGAAACACCTTACCGTCGTATTGAAAATGGTATCGTAACTGATGAAGTCGATTTCCTGTCTGCAATTGAAGAGGGTAACTTTGTTATCGCTCAGGCAAACGCTGATTTAGACGAGAACAATCGTATTGTTGAAGGTTTAGTGCCTTGTCGTTTTAAAAACGAATTCAGTTTAATGCCGTCTTCTGATGTTCAGTACATGGACGTTGCACCACAGCAGATCGTATCTGTTGCTGCTGCACTGATCCCGTTCCTAGAACACGATGATGCTAACCGTGCCTTGATGGGTTCGAACATGCAACGTCAAGCGGTACCTACACTGCGTGCAGATAAGCCGTTAGTAGGTACTGGTATTGAGCGCGTGGTAGCCAAAGATTCGGGCGTAACTGTTGTTGCAAAACGTGGTGGTACTGTTGACTATGTTGACGCCAGCCGTATTGTAATCAAAGTTCACGAAGAAGAAATGGTTGCTGGTGAAGCCGGTATCGATATCTACAACCTGACGAAATATACCCGTTCTAACCAGAACACCTGTATTAACCAACGTCCTTGCGTTAACCATGGTGAGCCAATTGAACGTGGTGATGTTTTGGCTGATGGTCCTTCTACCGATTTAGGTGAATTGGCCTTAGGTCAGAACCTACGTGTAGCATTTATGCCGTGGAATGGTTACAACTTCGAAGACTCGATTTTGTTATCAGAGCGTTTAGTGCAAGAAGATCGTTTAACTACTATTCATATTCAGGAATTAAGCTGTATTGCGCGTGATACTAAGCTTGGGCCTGAAGAGATTACTGCAGATATTCCAAACGTCGGTGAGTCCGCTTTAAGCAAGCTTGACGAAGCCGGTATTGTGTATATCGGTGCGGAAGTGAAAGGTGGTGATATTCTGGTTGGTAAGGTAACGCCAAAAGGCGAAAGCCAATTAACGCCGGAAGAAAAGTTACTTCGTGCTATTTTCGGTGAAAAAGCCTCTGATGTAAAAGATACGTCACTGCGCGTACCAAACTCTGTAACAGGTACTGTTATTGACGTGCAGGTATTTACGCGTGATGGCGTAGAAAAAGATAAACGTGCTCGTGAAATCGAAGAAATGGAAGTGAAACAGGCTAAGAAAGACCTGAATGAAGAATTCCGTATCCTCGAAGCTGGTATTTTTGATCGCGCCCGTAACTTGCTTGAGCAAAGCGGTTTAGATCGCGTGAAATTAGATACTTTAAAAGGCGATGCACTGTTTAATCAGAGCTTAAGCGATGAAGACAAGCAAATTGACTTAGAGCAGTTAGCTACCCAGTACGAAGAGATTCGTATTGAGTATGACAAAAAGTTCGAAGCCAAGCGCCGTAAAATTGTTCAAGGCGATGATTTAGCTCCTGGCGTACTGAAGATTGTTAAAGTTTATCTGGCAGTTAAGCGTCGTATTCAGCCTGGTGACAAGATGGCTGGTCGTCACGGTAACAAAGGTGTTATCTCTACTATAGTACCAGTAGAAGATATGCCGTACGATGAAAAAGGTCAGCCAGTTGATATCGTGCTAAACCCATTGGGCGTTCCATCGCGGATGAACATTGGTCAGATCCTAGAAACGCACTTAGGCTTAGCGGCTCGTGGTATCGGTGACAAAATCGATGGCATGATCAAAGAGCAAAAAGAAGTCGCCGAAATCCGCGAGTTCTTGAAAAAAGTATATGCACTTGGTGAGTCCCGTCAAAACGTAGATATTGAAAGCTTTACTGATGATGAAATTCGTCGTTTAGCACAAAACCTGCGTAAAGGTTTACCTGTTGCTACTCCGGTATTCGATGGTGCTAAAGAATCTGAAATCAAGGAATTGCTTGAACTAGGTGATTTACCTTCAAGCGGTCAGATCACCTTATATGATGGTCGTACTGGTAACACCTTCGAGCGTAAGGTCACCGTAGGCTACATGTATATGCTGAAACTGAACCACTTGGTTGACGATAAGATGCACGCTCGTTCTACCGGTTCTTACAGCTTGGTTACACAGCAACCGCTGGGTGGTAAAGCACAGTTCGGTGGTCAGCGTTTCGGTGAGATGGAAGTGTGGGCGTTGGAGGCATATGGTGCCGCTTATACCCTACAGGAAATGCTTACTGTTAAGTCTGATGACGTCAACGGTCGTACCAAGATGTATAAAAACATCGTTGACGGCGACCACAGAATGGAACCTGGCATGCCAGAATCTTTCAACGTATTAATGAAAGAAATCCGTTCGCTCGGTATCAATATCGAATTGGAAGAGGAATAAACCGACCTTGTGTTGGGGGGCAGTAAACTGCCCCATTCCGGTTTACCTCTTACAGGAGAGCAAAGGTGAAAGACTTATTAAAGTTTCTGAAACAGCAAACTAAAACTGAAGAGTTTGATGTTATCCGTATCGGTTTATCGTCACCAGACATGATTCGTTCATGGTCGTTTGGTGAAGTGAAAAAGCCAGAGACCATCAATTACCGTACTTTTAAGCCTGAACGTGACGGTTTATTCTGCGCGCGTATTTTTGGCCCGGTAAAAGACTATGAATGTTTGTGTGGTAAGTACAAACGTTTAAAGCACCGTGGTGTGATTTGTGAAAAGTGTGGCGTTGAAGTTACCTTAACAAAGGTACGTCGTGAGCGTATGGGCCATATTGAATTGGCTAGCCCGACAGCACACATTTGGTTCCTGAAATCATTACCAAGCCGTATCGGTTTGTTACTTGATATGACATTACGCGACATTGAACGCGTACTGTATTTCGAAAGCTACGTGGTGACTGAACCAGGTATGACGTCTTTAGAGCGTCGTCAGATGCTGACTGAAGAAGAATATCTGGATGTGTTGGAAGAGCACGGTGACGAGTTTGAAGCCAAGATGGGTGCAGAAGCAATTCTGGATATCCTAAAAGGTATGGACTTGCCAACCGAAATCAAGCAAATGCGTGAAGAGCTGCCAACGATTAACTCAGAAACTAAGCGCAAGAAGATCAGTAAGCGTTTAAAATTGATGGAAGCGTTCCACACCTCTGGTAACAAACCAGAGTGGATGATTATGACAGTGCTGCCAGTATTACCACCGGATTTACGTCCTTTGGTGCCACTGGATGGTGGCCGTTTCGCGACCTCGGATCTGAACGATTTGTATCGTCGAGTCATCAACCGTAATAACCGTTTAAAGCGTCTGTTAGATTTATCTGCACCTGATATTATCGTACGTAACGAAAAGCGTATGTTACAAGAAGCGGTAGATGCGCTGTTAGATAACGGTCGTCGTGGTCGTGCTATTACAGGCTCTAACAAGCGCCCATTGAAATCTTTGGCAGATATGATCAAAGGTAAACAAGGTCGTTTCCGTCAGAACTTGTTAGGTAAGCGTGTTGACTACTCAGGTCGTTCGGTTATTACCGTAGGTCCTACGCTGCGTTTACACCAGTGTGGTTTACCGAAAAAGATGGCACTTGAACTGTTCAAGCCTTTCATCTACGGCAAATTGGAAGCACGTGGTTTAGCCACGACGATCAAAGCCGCTAAAAAGATGGTTGAGCGTGAAGAAGGCGCAGTATGGGACGTGCACCTACCCTACACCGTTTGGGTATTCAGGCGTTTGAACCTGTGCTGATTGAAGGTAAGGCTATTCAGTTACACCCGTTGGTGTGTGCTGCTTACAACGCTGACTTCGACGGTGACCAGATGGCGGTACACGTACCGTTAACGCTGGAAGCACAGTTAGAAGCGCGTGCGCTGATGATGTCTACCAATAACGTACTGTCACCAGCAAACGGCGAACCAATCATTGTTCCTTCACAGGACGTTGTATTGGGCTTGTACTACATGACTCGCGAAGCAGTTAATGCAAAAGGCGAGGGCATGATGTTCAAGAGCCCGAAAGAAGCTGAGAAGGCGTTCCGTGCTGATGTTGCCAGCTTACATGCCAAAGTTAAAGTACGCATCACTGAGATTGTGATGGAAGAAGATGGTAGCAAAACGACTACAACAGCAGTGCGCGATACCACTGTTGGTCGTGCCATTCTTTACTCTATCTTACCAGAAGGCTTAGCCTTTGATTCGATCAACTTGGCGATGGGTAAGAAGCAAATTTCTCGCTTATTAAATGGCGCTTATCGTCGTATTGGTCTGAAGCAAACCGTAATCCTTGCTGACCAGATCATGTACACCGGTTTCCATTACGCTATGTTGTCAGGTGTATCTGTTGGTATTGATGACATGGTGATCCCAGCGTCGAAAACTGAGATTATCGATGCAGCTGAAAACGAAGTTGCTGAGATCCAAGACCAGTTCCAGCAGGGCTTAGTTACTGCGGGTGAAAAGTACAACAAAGTCGTGGATGCATGGTCCAAGTGTAACGACAAGGTTACCGACGCGATGATGGGTTCGATTTCCGCGACGACCTATGCGGAAGACGGGTCCGAACAGGAACCGAACTCCGTCTACATGATGGCGCATTCCGGTGCGCGTGGATC
>CAZNXI010000155.1:0-1998 GCA_964577005.1 uncultured Rheinheimera sp. | reverse complement strand
TTATCGATATCTGGTCAACGGCCAATGAAGTACTGTCAAAAGCGATGATGGACAACCTGTCAAAAGAAGACGTGGTTGACCGTGATGGCAATACAGTACAGCAGCAATCGTTTAACTCAGTGTATATGATGGCCGACTCAGGCGCTCGGGGTTCACCGGCGCAGATCCGTCAGTTAGCCGCGATGCGTGGTCTAATGGCTAAGCCAGATGGTTCAATCATCGAAACGCCTATTACGGCAAACTTCCGTGAAGGTCTAAGTGTACTTCAGTACTTTATTTCTACGCACGGTGCTCGTAAAGGTTTGGCCGATACCGCATTGAAAACGGCAAACTCGGGTTATCTAACGCGTCGTTTAGTCGATGTTGCACAAGACTTAGTGGTAACAGAGCACGATTGTGGCTCTGAGCAAGGCATTATCATGAAGCCACTGATTGAAGGTGGTGACGTAGTAGAAGGCTTGCGTGAGCGTGTATTAGGACGGGTTGTCATTGGTGATATCGTCTCACCCACTACAGGTGAATTGCTGGTAGCAGACGGTACCATGTTAGACGAACAACTGTGTGATGCCATTGAACAAAACTCAATCGACGAAGTACACGTGCGTTCAGTAATCACTTGTCAAACAGACTTCGGTGTTTGTGCGAAATGTTACGGCCGAGATTTAGCACGTGGTCACCTGATTAATGCTGGTGAAGCAGTTGGTGTTATCGCGGCGCAGTCAATCGGTGAACCTGGTACACAGTTAACCATGCGTACCTTCCACATTGGTGGTGCGGCATCGCGGGCATCTGCTGAGAACAGCGTGCAGGTTAAAAACGCCGGTACTCTGAAGCTGCAAAACGCTAAGTTTGTTCGCAATGCGGATAACAAAATTGTTATTACTTCACGTTCAGCTGAAGTCACAGTATTTGACGAGCTTGGTCGTGAAAAAGAACGTTATAAGCTGCCATATGGTTCTATTTTGGCAACGGACGACAATGCTAAAGTTACCGCTGGTCAAGTTGTAGCGAACTGGGATCCGCATTCACACCCCATTATTTTGGAGCGTGGTGCTAAGGTTACCTTCAGTGATGTTGATGATACCAATACTGAAGTACAACAAGATGAGCTAACAGGCTTAACCCGTACTGTTGTTAAAGATTTGGCCAAGGCGAACGCTAAAGAGCCAAAACTTATCCTGGCGACAGACGATGGTGGTTTGCAGGAAATTCGCTTACCAAGCTTCACTACTATTGAAGTGGCTGACGGCGATACCGTTGTTACCGGTACGGTTTTAGCACGTATTCCACAAGAAAGCTCGAAAACGCGCGACATCACCGGTGGTCTGCCACGCGTTGCTGACTTGTTTGAAGCACGTAAACCAAAAGACCCTGCTATTTTAGCTGAGATCTCAGGTGTTATCGGCTTTGGTAAGGAAACGAAGGGTAAGCGCCGCTTGTTAATCACGCCAGATCAGGGTGATGTACATGAAGAGATGATCCAGAAATGGCGTCAGGTTAATGTGTTTGAAGGTGAGCGCATTGAAAAAGGTGAAGTTATCTCTGAAGGTCCAGAGTCGGCACATGATATTTTGCGTTTACGTGGTATTCACCATGTTGCCAGCTATATCGTGAACGAAGTGCAAGATGTTTACCGCTTACAGGGCGTAAAAATTAACGATAAGCACATTGAAACGATCATTCGTCAAATGCTGCGTAAGTGCATTATTACCAGCCCAGGCGACAGCGAGTTCTTAGAAGGTGAACAAGCTGAAGTAGCCAGAGTAAACATCGCTAACCGTGAGTTAGAACTGGCAGGTAAACAGCCAGCTCAGTACGAGCGTGTTTTACTAGGTATCACTAAGGCATCACTGTCTACTGACTCCTTTATTTCTGCGGCCTCGTTCCAGGAAACAACCCGCGTTCTGACAGAAGCTGCAGTAGCAGGTAAGATTGACGAACTGCGTGGTTTAAAAGAAAACGTTATTGTTGGCCGCTTAATCCCTGCGGGTACTGGTT
>CAZNXI010000154.1:0-7183 GCA_964577005.1 uncultured Rheinheimera sp. | reverse complement strand
AAAAAATTCATAGCCTTTTTAGCTATTTGTCATAATTTAAACGCATTGTTAATAACAGCACTGTAGCTGGCATAATTTCTGCAGATTTTTTGTAGATAAAGACGTTATACATATCCCTATTTGTAGCAAAGATCGTCAATTGAACAAGTTGCTCAGGGCGTTGGTCAGCCAAGATCGAGGTGATTTATGGAAACACTTTCCCGTCGCAACCATCCATTACGAGATGTGTTAGATAATGAATTGCAGCAACGTACTTTTCCGGCGATCGCCGCGCCCTGCCGTCTATGTCACTTTATGTTGACCGTGGCCCCCGCTTCAAGAGCACTGGAGTTCCAATTAATGCAGCAGCTGGCTCTGCAACTGGGCAGTCAGCTTGCAGAAAATGCGCAGGATTTAACACTCCCTCTTTATGGGCAGTGGTTGCGTTGGGAGCGACACGGCGAATTTTCAAGTTACACCTTTATCAGGCCAGGGGTAGCGCAGCCGTGGTTTGATGATCCCTTGGATTTTTTACCCGCCCGCGATTGGTTCAATGAGCTACCCGGACAAATTTTTCGCATTGTGCAACTGACGGTCATTACGGATCAACCCAGCTTGGTAGAACAAGACATTGCGGTACTTTTTAATGCCGAGCATTGTATAAGTAGTTATCTTGCTGCTGGCAAGGCGCGAATTTGGACCGATTTTCAAAAACATGCGGAAGGTGCAGGCCGTATGTTACTGGTTAATATGGGGCTGTCTGCCGGTTCACTTGGTCGATTAGCACAACAGTTGTTTGATCTTGGTAATTATCGCAAATTATCATTATTAGGCTGGCCTATTTCCAGACAAAGCTTGTCGAAACTAAACCAGTTGGAGCAAGATCTCGCACAATTAACACAACGGATTGAGCAAGAGTCGGCCAATGATGAACAACTGCTCAGTGAAATTATGCAGTTAGCCGCTGCCACCGAGCGCCTTATTGCAGAAAACAATTCTCGTTTACAAGCCACAGCCGCTTACTATCAACTAACCTTAGATCGGCTTAAAGCACTGGATGAAATCGCCATTGATGATATGTTGTCATTACAAGAATTTACCGCAAGGCGACTGACTCCGGCTTTTCGTACCAGTGAATCCGTGCAACTGAGGCAAAACACCCTCTCTGGCAGACTGGGCCGCTCGACCGAGCTGTTACGCACCAGAATCAATCTGAAATTAGAGCAACAGAATCAGCAATTGTTGCTCTCAATGGAGCAGAAAGCTAAGCTACAATTGAAATTACAACAAATGGTCGAAGGCTTTTCCTTTGTGGCAATTAGTTATTATGCCGTCCAGCTGGGTGAAAAATTTCTAAAAGCCTTAAACTACTGGTATCCTGCGTTTAACCTAGATTTATGGCTAAGCTTAAGTGTGCCGGCAATAGTGCTAATTGTGGCGATACTGTTAAGTTGGCTAAGTAAACGATTAAAAGAGAAAGAGCATAGCTAAGGATGGCCAGTGTAACCCATCGCATTAAATTCATTCTGTTGCTGGCAGCTAGTGGTGGTTGCCATCAGCACGCAGTCTTCGCCGCCTCCTCCACAGATCGTGAGAAAAGCACAACACCAGCCACCCTCAGTGCTGGCGCAAGAGCTAAGCCGCCACAAGTGAAAGTCTACAAAAGTATCTACGCAACGGGCGTGGTGCAGTTTTCTGACCAACGGCCATTAGCTGCACCCTATGAGTTATTAAGCTACGACTGCTTCGCCTGTGCACCGGCCTCTAAAGTCAATTGGCAAACTACCCCCCTCTTTACCGAGCCGTTTACCCAGATCATTAACACCGTTGCACATGAGCAGCAACTTGATAAGGCGCTTATTAGAGCGGTGATTCACGCTGAGTCAGCTTTTAACCCGCAAGCTATTTCCGCCAAAGGTGCGGCAGGCTTAATGCAATTAATGCCTACCACCATGCAGTTATTTGCGGTAGAAAATGCGCATGAACCAGAGCAAAATATTCGTGCTGGCAGCCAGTACTTGGCGAAGCTCTTAACCGACTTTAATGGTAACTTAACCCTAGCACTGGCCGCCTATAATGCGGGTCCTACTGCTGTCCGCCGCTATAATGGCATCCCGCCTTTCCCTGAAACACAAGCCTATGTTGAACGCGTACAGATTCTAAAAGCCCGCTATGCTCAAACTCAAACTCCCTGAGGTTTGGCAGCGGTTTTCGCAAATAAGGCGGCTTTAATAATATCCTTCCACGACACT
Organism: uncultured Rheinheimera sp.; assembly: GCA_964577005.1. GTDB lineage: Bacteria > Pseudomonadota > Gammaproteobacteria > Enterobacterales > Alteromonadaceae > Alishewanella. The sequence continues at coordinate 4,952 of CAZNXI010000154.1, read as the reverse complement.
AAACCCAGTAACCGATTGTGGTTATCCGTGACAATCAGACAGCTGATATTATGCTCCAATAACATGGCGGCTGCCGCTCGCAACGTCAACGATGCTTGCACCGTAATCACAGGGAAGACCATGACCTGTTGTACTTTACGCGTTTTTAAAAACAGACTGATAGCTTGGTCACTGGCCGCATCCATCACTGGACTTAACTGTTTAAAGTAATCTTTCACTGAAACAATGCCAACGACTTTATCGGTACTGTCGACAACGGGGATATGCTGAAATCGTGCTTGGCTAAACACTTGCCGTAACGAGGCCAGATTCGCATCCGGCTGTGTCGTCGTTAACTTCGCCCTAGGGGTCATGATTGCCACAAGTGACATATAACACTCCGCTTAAAATTCTTTGTCCATGCCATCTAAGGTCACGCCCGATAAGAAACCAGAGCCTTTGACTTCGTTGTTCCGAAGCTTAATTTGTAAACGCAGATCATTAGGTGAATCGGCATGATGCAGTGCATCGGCATAACTGATGACATTGCGCTGGTAAAGATCATACAAGGCTTGATCAAAGGTCTGCATGCCCAACTCTCTGGATTTGTTCATGACGCTTTTGATTTCACCAATCTCACCTTTACTGATTAGATCTGCCACTAATGGCGAATTTAATAGCACTTCAATAGCCGCAACCCGACTATTACCGTCTGCCGTTGGAATGAGCTGCTGTGCCACGATCCCGCGTAAATTTAAGGACAAATCAAACAATAACTTGGCGTGCATTTCCTTCGGCACCAAATGCATTATCCGATCTATCGCTTGGTTGGCATTATTGGCGTGTAAGGTGGCTATACAAAGATGGCCAGTTTCAGCAAAAGACAGGGCATATTCCATGGTATCTTGCGAACGAATTTCACCAATTAAAATAACATCTGGCGCCTGGCGTAAAGAGCTTTTTAAGGCAGCAGCAAAAGATTCCGTATCAATGCCTACCTCACGTTGCGTAATTAAACTCTTTTCGTGTTCATGCACAAACTCAACCGGATCTTCAATGGTTAAAATATGGCCTTTGGCATTCCGATTACGGTAGCCAATTAGGGCTGCCAAAGAAGTCGACTTACCGGTACCGGTACCGCCAACAAATAAGACCAAGCCGCGCTTGGACATGATGATTTCTTTTAAAATCGGCGGTAAGCCAAGATCATCGACATTTGGAATGGTTGTCACTATACGACGGATCACCATACCCGCCTGATCACGCTGCCAAAACGCAGATACCCGAAAACGGCCAGCATCATTGCTGATGGCAAAGTTACATTCTTTAGTCGTGTTAAACTCATGTTGCTGCTTTTCATTCATTGCCGACAGCACCAAAGCAAGCGAATCGGCATCACTTAAGGCTTGGTCATCAATCGGTAGCAGTTCGCCATTAATTTTTGCTGCGACAGGCATACCTGCAGTAACAAATAAATCCGACGCTTTTAACTCAACCATCTTTTTTTGATAATCAATTAATTGCATAACTACCTCTACATCCGCCCAATGCCACCGAAGGTGTTTTTATCTTGTGCTTTCGCTGCCGCATCTTTTTGGGTGACTCGGCCACGATTCACCAAATTCAGTAAACACTGATCCATGGTTTGCATGCCATGGGCAGCACCGGTTTGAATCACGGAATACATTTGGGCGATTTTATCTTCGCGGATCAGGTTACGAATGGCGGGGAGACCGACCATAATTTCGTGCGCAGCGATACGCCCACCACCAATTTTCTTTAACAGGGTTTGTGAAATAACGGCTCTAAGAGATTCTGACAGCATTGAGCGCACCATGGCTTTTTCTTCACCTGGAAACACGTCAATAATCCGGTCAATCGTTTTGGGGGCAGAAGTCGTATGCAGAGTACCGAACACCAGGTGTCCCGTTTCTGCAGCGGTCATGGCTAAACGAATGGTTTCCAAATCGCGTAATTCACCCACCAAAATAACATCAGGGTCTTCCCGTAACGCCGAACGCAGTGCATTACTAAAGCTATGTGTATCGCGGTGCACTTCACGTTGGTTAATTAGGCTTAGCTTGTTGCTATGCACAAATTCAATCGGATCTTCAATCGTCAAGATATGATCAAAACGGCTACTATTAATATAATCAATCATCGCCGCCAAGGTGGTACTTTTGCCCGAACCGGTTGGTCCGGTAACCAGTACCAAACCCCGTGGGTTCTCAGCAATGGTTTTAAATATATCAGGTGCGCCAAGGTCATCTAGCGTGAGGACATCACTGGGAATGGTCCGAAACACTGCTGCCGCGCCGCGGTTTTGGACAAAAGCGTTCACCCGGAATCGGGCTAAATTGGGCACTTCAAAAGAAAAATCTGACTCTAAGCGTTCTTCGTATTCTTTACGTTGCTTGTCGGTCATAATTTCGTATACCAGGGCGTGGACTTCTTTGTGCGTTAACGGGGGGATATTTAACTTACGCACATCACCGTCGACGCGAATCAGCGGGGGTACGCCAGCAGAAAGATGTAAGTCAGAAGCTTTATGTTCCACACTAAAGGCTAATAATTCGGTAATATCCATACTATAGGGTCTCCACGATTACGTATTTATGATGAATAACATAGCAGAACAACTTGCCCTCGCCTATCAGAAGCTGGCGAAAAACACTGAGCAACAAGCTGACCGCGCAAATCTAGTGCAATTAATCGCGGTCAGTAAAACGAAACCTGACAGCGCTATTGAAGCTGCTTACCATGCGGGTCAGCGCGCTTTTGGCGAAAACTACCCCCAAGAGCTTGCCAGTAAAGCCGCTACGTTGTCGCATTTATCCAACATTGCTTGGCATTTTATTGGGCCTATTCAGTCGAATAAAACTCGTCTGATCGCTGAACATGCCAACTGGGTGCATAGTATTGATCGCTTAAAAATCGCTGAGCGCTTAAGCGAACAACGGCCAAAAACCTTGCCTGATCTGCCTATTTTGCTGCAAATTAATATCAGTAATGAAGCGGCAAAATCAGGGATTCATGCTTCGGAAATGTTAGCACTCGCCAAGGCGGTAAGTCAGCTACCACGCTTGCAGCTTAAAGGCTTAATGGCCATTCCTGCACCAGGTGATTGGCAGAGGCTGGAGGCGGATTTTGCCGCGATGCAACAGCTCTCAACCGAGCTACAAACACATTATCCGGCAGCCACTGAATTATCGATGGGTATGTCAGAAGATTGGCAACTGGCTCTGCGATATGGTGCAACTATGATAAGATTAGGTACCGCAATTTTTGGCGCAAGGAATTATGACAAAGATGAATGACAATAGGGTAGCCTTTATTGGCGCAGGTAACATGGCACGTTGCGTAATAGCCGCAATGCTTAAAGCCGGTTATCCAAAAGAAAACATCATGGCGGCAAACCGCAGCCAGCCGAAATTAACCGATTTAGCGACTGATTTTGGTATAAAAACCAGTTTAAGTAACACAGAGGCCGCAGACTGGGCAGATGTGATCGTTCTAGCCGTCAAACCACAAATGATGCAAGAGGTCTGTGCGACGTTACTAGAAACGGCTCCCGAGTGTACTGATAAACTTTTCGTTACCTTAGCTGCGGGTTTACCGGTAAGCCGTTATGAAGCATGGCTGGGGCAAATTCGGTTGGTGCGAGCCATGCCTAATACGCCTGCCTTAGTGGGTTTGGGCGTGACAGGGCTTTATCCTAGCCGTTGTTCAAATTACGAAAGAGCCTTTGTTGATCATATGTTTAGTGGCACAGGTATGACAGTTTGGTTAACTGATGAAGCGCAAATTAATCATATCATTGCCGTGACAGGGAGCGCTCCCGCCTACTTTTTTTATTTTATGCAGGCAATGCAACAAAAAGCCGAGCAACTGGGATTTTCCAGTGCCGAAGCCAGTGCCATGGTTGCACAAACAGCGCTTGGTGCAGCTACGATGGCAGTCCAAAGCCCGCAAAGCTTTACCGAATTACGTGCGCAAGTTACCTCAAAAGGTGGCACAACCCATGAAGCCATTTGTAGTTTCGAAGCAGCGGGTTTAGAACCGATGGTAGCAGCTGCAATGCAAGCCGCGATTAATCGTGCTGAAGAAATGGCAAACAGTATTTAAATAGTAGGCGGAGGCCCATTAATGGAAGCACTAAATTTTTTGATTCATACCGTATTTACCCTATACCTGATGGTGGTACTGTTACGTTTCTGGTTACAATTGGTCAGAGCTGATTTTTATAATCCGTTTAGCCAATTTATTGTTAAAGTCACGAATCCGATCGTATTACCACTGCGCAAAGTAATCCCAAGTCTGGGTAAATTGGATACAGCGACTCTCCTGTTGGCTTATTTGCTGGCCACCGCGAAATTTATTGTCCTGCAGCTGGTATTTTCCTCTTCGATTCAAGTGGGACCAAGCTTTATTCTCGGCGGCATTTTGCTGATGAAAGAAACACTGAACCTGATCTTCTGGGTGTTATTAATCCGCGCCATCATGAGCTGGTTTAGCCAAGGCCGCAACCCGATGGAATATGTGTTTCAACAGTTGACTGAACCCTTTCTCGCCCCCATCCGGCGCATCCTACCACCAATGGGTGGCTTAGATTTGTCGGTATTGGTAGCCTTAATTGCCCTGAAATTTATCGAGATTTTATTAGGCGGCTTTTTCCGCGGCTTATAAAAAAAATTTATGTATTGAGTGGAGTAACGAGCTATGCGCACACCTATTCAGCAAATGCTATTGACCTTTATTAGCCTAAGTCTATGGTCGCTTTCGAGTTTATTGCTCGCTAGCCATGCCTATGCCGAGCAAAAACAACAACTAGGCGACTGGGATGTGCATTATATTGCCTTTAATTCAACGTTCTTAACGCCACAAATAGCTAAAGCGACGAACCTAAGCCGCAACAAAAATAATGCCATCATTAATATCTCCGTGTTAGAGAGTCAAACCCAGCAAGCACAAGC
>CAZNXI010000153.1:0-7265 GCA_964577005.1 uncultured Rheinheimera sp. | reverse complement strand
GGCTTACGGTACAGCATAAGGTGGCGGCTATTCCCTTGTCGGTGTTTTATCAGCAGAGCTCTGACGCACGGATTATTCGCCTTTGTTTTGCCAAGCAACCGCAAACCCTGTCCGCTGCCGCGGAGGTGTTATGTCAACTTTAAAGGTCGCCGTGCTGCAAACTGCGCTGGTTTGGCAGGATTGGCAGGCGAACTTAACGCAGCTTACCGCGCAATTGGCCACCTTAGCCGCGGTAGATTTGATTGTGTTACCAGAAATGTTTGCCAGCGGTTTTAGTATGGATAGCGCGCGCATTGCTGAAACCGAACCTGGACCTGCTTTAGCGTGGATGCAAGCCCAGGCTGTTAAGTATGACTGTGCAATTAGCGGGTCTTTAGCGGTACGCACGACCAACGGTACTTTGGTAAACCGCTTATATTTTGTGACGCCGGATGGTCAGGTACAGCATTACGATAAGCGGCATTTATTCCGAATGGCTGGTGAGCATCAAGCGTATCAGGCTGGCAGCGAGCGAGTGATTGTCAGTTATCGCGGTTGGCGCATCTTATTACAGGTTTGCTACGATTTACGTTTTCCGGTTTTTAGCCGAAATCGTGCTGACTACGATGCCATTATTTATGTGGCGAATTGGCCCGCTGCCCGCAGCCGTGCTTGGTGGCTGTTATTACAGGCCCGAGCGATTGAAAATCAGGCCTATGTGTTTGGCTGTAATCGGGTGGGACAGGATGCTAATGGCATCGATTACAGTGGAGACAGTTTGTTGGTCGATTATTTGGGGCAGCCGCTAGCAGAATTAGCGCCTGAACAAGCCGGGATCCTGTATGCCACTGTCGATTTGTCGGCATTGCAGGCATTTCGGGCGAAATTTCCAGCGCAGTTAGATGCGGATGTGTTTAGCCTCAACACGCCCTAGCTTTTTTCGCCAGCCATTTCAGGTTAATTGGCTTATCGCTACTTGACCCAGACGCAAAACACGGCAAAACTGTATGCCCATTAGCAACAGAGTTTTTGTCGTGACAGAAATCAATTGGGCAGCGCTACAAACGGCTGCCAAACAAGCCGCTGCGCAGGCTTATGCGCCCTATAGTCAATTTCCGGTTGGTGTGGCAGTACTGGCTGAGAATGGTCAGATTTTTACCGGCTGTAACGTTGAGAATGCTTCTTATGGCGGCACTGTGTGCGCCGAACGTAACGCCATTGCCGCAGCCGTGGTGGCTGGGCAGCGCAAGTTTCAGGCGTTAATGGTCTACACCCCGCAAGAAAAGCTAACTCCCCCTTGTGGTATTTGCCGGCAGGTTATTGCGGAATTCTATTTACCTGACAGCCCTATCGCCAGTTGTAATCATCTCGGGCAGCAACAAAGCTGGACTTTACAGCAGTTATTGCCAGATGCCTTTACCCCCACTTATCTGGCCGCCAGCAATAAAATTAACAAGGAGTGATAACTTAGATGGCAATTCCACAAGAGATCATTAAAACCAAACGTAATAGTCAGGTGCTAAGTAGCGCAGAGATCCAGCAATTTGTGCAAGGGCTGACCGATGACAGCTTTAGTGACAGTCAGGCCGCTGCCTTGGCGATGGCGATTTATTTAAACGGCATGACAGTGCCTGAAACCGTGGCGCTAACTTTAGCCATGCGCGATTCCGGCACGGTGTTAAACTGGCAGGGCAAGTTAAATGGTCCGGTAGTGGATAAGCACAGCACTGGTGGTGTCGGCGATAAAGTTACTTTAATGCTTGCGCCTATGGTTGCGGCTTGTGGTGCCTATATGCCGAGTATTGCAGGTCGTGGCTTGGGCCATACCGGCGGTACCGTGGATAAGCTGGAAGCCATTCCTGGTTACAGCTGCACCCAGTCGTTAAGCCGTATTCAGCAGCTGTTACCTGAGCTAGGCTGTGTTATTGTCGGTCAAAGTAGCGAGTTGGCCCCAGCCGATCGGCGCTTATATGGGATTCGTGATGTTACGGCAACGGTAGAATCCATTCCGCTGATCACTGCGTCGATTTTATCGAAGAAACTGTCTGAAGGCCTCGACGCCTTAGTAATGGATGTCAAGGTTGGCAATGGCGCTATTATGGCTACGGCCAATGACGCCCAGGCTTTGGCGCAGAGTATCGTTAATACTGCGACGGGGGCGGGTGTCGCGACTCGGGCATTGATCACTGATATGAATCAGATCTTGGGTACTACGGCAGGTAATGCTTTAGAAGTGGTGGAAACACTGGATTATTTAACCGGTAAATACCGCGAGCCGCGCTTACATCAGCTAACGTTAGAGCTGGGTGCCAATATGCTACTGCTAGGCAAATTATATCAAGATAAAGCTTCTGCTGTTGCTGCGCTGGAACACGGCCTAAGCTCCGGTAAAGCTGCGGAAATCTTCGCTAAAATGGTGTCGGCGATGGGTGGCCCGACGGATTTATTAGAGAAACCGGATAACTATCTCGCCAAGGCGAATGTCATTAAAGCGATCACTGCACCGCAAAGCGGTATCCTGCATTTTAACAATACCATTGGTTTGGGGATGGCGGTGGTACGTTTAGGCGGTGGGCGTTCGCATCCGGCGCAGCAAATTGATCCTGCGGTCGGTTTTAGTCAGATCTTGGCCGCTGGCAGCGCAGTAGAGGCAGGGCAAGTGATTGCTCAGGTGCATGCAGCAACAGCCGGACAGGCAGAGCATGCTAGCGCAGAATACTTAGCCGCATGCAGCTTTGCGGACAGCGCATTAACGCCGCTGATCCATCAACAAATTGGTGCTTAGCATTCGAGCCCAAAAGATAGACCAAAAAAAACCGGCCTAAGTGGCCGGTTGCTTTTTTAAGATTTCTGCCGTTTCATGGCATCGAAAAACTCGTCGTTGGTTTTGGTCATCGACAGTTTATCAATTAAGAACTCCATGCAATCTGTCTCGTCCATAGGGTTGAGAATTTTGCGTAGAATCCACATTTTTTGCAGTTCTTCTGGCGATGCCAATAACTCTTCGCGGCGGGTGCCTGAGCGATTAAAATCAATGGCTGGGAATACACGGCGCTCGGCAATTTTGCGTGACAAGTGCAGTTCCATGTTACCGGTACCTTTAAACTCTTCGTAAATAACCTCGTCCATTTTTGAACCGGTATCAACCAGAGCTGTCGCGATAATAGTTAAACTACCGCCTTCTTCCACATTACGTGCTGCACCAAAGAAACGTTTCGGTTTGTGTAGAGCGTTGGCATCGACACCCCCGGTTAACACCTTGCCAGAGCTTGGTATAACAGTGTTGTAGGCGCGCGCTAAACGGGTAATGGAGTCGAGTAGGATAATAACGTCTTTCTTGTGCTCAACTAAACGCTTGGCTTTTTCAATCACCATTTCGGCGACTTGGACGTGGCGGCTGGCGGGTTCATCAAAGGTTGAAGCAACCACTTCACCTTTAACGAGGCGCTGCATTTCGGTAACTTCTTCAGGCCGCTCGTCAATCAGTAATACCATCAGCACACATTCTGGGTGATTGGCGGCAATAGATTGGGCAATGTTTTGCAACAGGATCGTTTTACCGGCTTTTGGTGGTGCAACGATTAGGCCGCGCTGACCACGACCGATTGGCGAGGCTAAATCTAACACTCGCGCAGTAATATCTTCACGACTGCCATTACCACGCTCCATCCGAAGACGAGAGTTAGCATGCAGTGGGGTTAAGTTTTCGAAGAGAATTTTGTTACGGGCATGTTCTGGTTTACCAAAGTTAACTTCGCTCACTTTTAATAGTGCAAAGTAACGTTCGCCTTCTTTGGGTGGGCGAATTAAGCCAGAGATGCTATCGCCAGTCCGTAAATTGAAACGACGGATTTGGCTTGGCGACACATAGATATCATCAGGGCCAGCCAAATAAGAACTGTCTGAAGACCTTAGAAAACCAAAACCATCTTGTAAAATTTCCAGCACGCCGTCACCGTAAATTTCTTCACCGTTTTTGGCGTGGGCTTTCAGAATGGCAAAAATGATATCTTGTTTGCGTAGACGAGCCATGTTTTCTTGGCCCATAGACTCAGCTAACTCAACCAGTTCGCTAATTGGCTTCAGTTTTAGTTCTGTTAAATGCATATTTGATGGGTTCTTGTTGGTAAAAACAGATTAATGCTTATCAGCTCAATAAATATAGGGTAGAAGTTGGTATATTCGACAGACAAGCGTGGTTTAAGATATTTGCTACTGCACACAATAGCAGCTGAACTTCAGGACGTCCAGTATACAATAAAAAAAGGCGTACATTAATACGCCTTTTTTAAATTAGATATTGTCGTCTAAAAACTGCTTTAACTGCGTTTTAGACAAGGCGCCCACTTTGGTGGCGGCTACTTGGCCGTTTTTAAATAACAATAAAGTAGGAATACCACGAATACCAAACTTAGGTGGTGTGTTCGGGTTTTGGTCGATGTTCACTTTAGCGACGCTTACTTTACCAGCATATTCAGTGGCAACATCATCTAGAATAGGTGCAATCATTTTACAAGGCCCACACCACTCTGCCCAGAAGTCTACCAGTACTGGCAATTCTGCTTTTAATACGTCAGTTTCGAAACTGTCGTCAGAAACCTGTAAAATATGTTCGCTCATCTATTTCTCCGTTAAGGCTGTGCAGTTACACTGCTAAAATATGTTATCAATTTAATCGCGGCTGTTTCTTATTGCAAGCGTAACAGTTATGCTAGGCAGGTATGAATAAAACACACTTAACATCGCATAAATTCGCCGATTTCGCATTGGCGCCACAGGTTCTTGACGCGCTTAACGCTCAAGGTTACAGCTATTGTACGCCAATTCAGGCGCAATGTTTACCCCTTGCTTTAGCAGGTAAAGATATTGCCGGACAGGCGCAAACTGGAACGGGCAAAACGTTAGCCTTCTTAACCGCTACTTTTCACCACTTGCTTACCCATGAACCCAAAGGGTCTGGGCAACCTCGAGCGATTATAATGGCTCCTACGCGGGAATTAGCCGTTCAGATCCATAACGACGCTGTTATGTTAGCGCAAAAAGCTAACCTGCGTCTGGGGCTGATTTATGGGGGCGAAGGCTACGATTCTCAACGGCAATTACTCGAGCAGGGTGTGGATATTTTAATTGGTACCACTGGTCGGCTAATTGATTACCTGAAACAAGGTCTGTTTGAACTGTCGCAAATACAGGTAGTGGTGCTGGATGAAGCCGATCGCATGTTTGATTTGGGCTTTATCAAAGATATCCGCTTTATGTTTAATCGCATGCCGCCGGTTACTGAACGCCTGAGCTTGTTATTTTCTGCAACCTTATCCTACAAAGTGCAAGAGCTGGCGTTTGAAAAAATGAATCAGCCAGTCCATATCCATATTGCACCGGAAGAAATGACCGGGAGTCGGATCAGCGAAGAGCTGTTCTACCCAGCACACGAACATAAAATGCCTTTGTTATTAACCCTGCTCGAAGAAGAGTGGCCTGACAAAGCAATTGTATTTGCTAACACCAAACATGCTTGTGAAGACGTTTATCATTGGTTAGACGCCGATGGCCATCGCGTTGGTTTATTGACCGGTGACGTTATTCAGAAAAAACGCCTGAAAATTTTGGATGACTTTACCACGGGTAAATTAGATATTTTGGTTGCCACTGATGTGGCCGCCCGTGGTTTACATATTCCGAAAGTGAGCCATGTGTTTAACTTTGATCTGCCAGATGATTGCGAAGATTATGTGCATCGCATAGGCCGGACGGGTCGGGCTGGTGAGAGTGGTAAAGCCATTAGCTTTGCTTGTGAGCGTTATGCGTTAAATTTAACGGCGATAGAAGATTATATTCGTCATCCTATTGCGGTTACCCAATACGACGCCGACGCGTTATTAACCGACCTGACACCGCCAAAACCTAGAGTGCGACGTCGGCCCGGTCAGGCACGCAGTGGCTCTGCGAGCAGAAGCAATAATGGGCGTACTAATAATGGCTCAAGATCTCCGCGCAATCGCCCTCGCTAAAGCAGCTCAAGGCAACGAGCCGGCTGCCATGCAACAATCACCGCATAGTGATATTTATGCGGTGATTGACCTTGGCTCCAACAGCTTTCACATGCTGATGGTTAAGGTAGTCGGTGGTTCGGTGCAGGTAATTGGCCGGGTTAAACGGAAAGTGCGTTTAGCCGCTGGCCTAAATGATAATCTCGTCTTAAGCCACAAAGCGATGAAGCGTGGCTGGGAATGTCTTGCCTTATTCGCGGAACGTTTACAAGATATTCCTACCGAAAATATCCGAATTGTTGGTACGGCTACACTGCGCTTAGCCCAAAACGTCAAAGCTTTTTTACACGAAGCGGAAGCCATCCTAGGACAAAAAGTACAGGTTATCAGCGGCGAGGATGAGGCGCGGATCATTTATCTTGGTGTTGCGCATACCTCAAATAGCGACAGTAACCGTTTAGTGATTGACATAGGCGGTGCCAGTACCGAAGTGGTGGTTGGCCAAGGCTTTACCCCAACAGTGTTAAGTAGCCTCAATATGGGCTGCGTCACCTACCTTGAACGTTATTTCAGTGATCAGCAATTAAGTGAAGCCAACTTCCATGCCGCGATAGCCGCTGCCGAGCAAGAAATTCAAACGGTTAAACAACGCTTTTTAGATGAAGGTTGGCAAATTGCGGTTGGGGCTTCAGGCACGGTGCAGGCGATGCAAGAAATTTTGGTAGCACAGGGCAAGGATGAAGTGATTACCTTGCAGCGGCTGGAAGATATTATGCAACAAGCTATGGCCTGTGGTCCTGCTGAACAGCTAAACATCATTGGTTTAGCACAAGAGCGTAAGCAGGTTTTCGCCTCGGGTTTAGCGATTTTAGTGGCGCTGTTCCGTCAGCTAAACATTCGTGGTATGACCCTATCAGGGGGGGCGCTTCGGGAAGGGGTGCTGTACAGTATGTTGCCGCAGCTACAAGACTCGAACGTGCGAAATCGTACGGTCAATAGCTTAATGGTGCGCTATTTTATTGATCAGCAGCATGCGGCACGGGTGGCAGAAATGGCGGCTGAGCTAGCAGACCAGTTACAAAGTAGTTGGGATTTACAACGCTTTGAAGGTCATAGCATGTTGCGCTCTGGCGCTTTATTGCATGAATTGGGCTTACTGATCGAATATAAAAATCACCACCATCATGGTGCCTACATCATCAATCATTCCGACTTACCTGGATTTACCCGAGCACAGCAGCAACTGGTTATGGCCTTGGTGCATAACCATAGAGCCGATATAGCTCGCGAAGTGAT
>CAZNXI010000152.1:4260-7290 GCA_964577005.1 uncultured Rheinheimera sp. | reverse complement strand
AATCCGCCGCTTGGGCTAAGGGCACCTCATTCGCCGCCAGCCACTGATAAAAATCCGGTTGCTGCAGCTGCGCTTGCAAGGTCACCGCTGGCACATTGCGGCTCTGCACTAAGGCTTCTGTAGCAGTAAGAGGCCCGCGAAAACGGCGATCAAAGTTTTCCGGACTAAAGAGCCCAAAGCGCTGCGGTAAATCTTTCAACAAACTCTTGGGATGAATTACCCCTTGCTGCAGCGCCAGGGCAAACACAAAGGGTTTTAGCGCGGAACCGGGGGAACGCGCGGCGGCTGTACCATCGACCTGTCCGGCAATCGCCTTATTAAAAAAATCAGCCGAGCCAATATAGGCTTTAATTTGCATGCTGGGCCTATGCACCACCAGCACACTGGCATTGTTAAGCCCTAACCGTTGCTGCTGGCGTAAATACTGCTGCAGCCGTTGCTCGACTTTATGTTGTAAATGCCAATCTAAACTACTATATATCGGCCCTGCAGGTTGCTGACGTGCTAACGCCTGCACAAAATGTGGGGCGACAAAGGGTAAATCGCGGCGACGTTTAAAATGTAAAGGCAAAGCGAACAACTGCTGCTCACTCTCGCTGATGGGATAGGCTTGCTGCCAAATCTGCAATAATCGTAAACGCGCCTGTTGTAATTGCTGCTGACCGCTGTGTTGGTTAGCCTGACGCTCAGGATTACGTTGCAGTGGGTTTTGTGGGATCACGGTCAGCGCCAGCGCTTCGGCAGTACTTAGCTCAGACGCGGCTTTGCCAAAGTAGATTAAGCTAGCGGCTCCAACACTTTCTACATTTGCGCCATAGGGAGCATAGTTAAAATAGCCTTCTAATAACTCGGCTTTGCTAAAATGCCGTTCTAAATAGAGTGCCAAGAGCACTTGCTGCACCTTACCCACGACACTTTGGCTATTTAGCTGATAATGCAGCCGTGCCAATTGCATACTGATGGTTGACGCGCCTTGCCGCCGCCCACCTTTTACCACGCCTTGCCAAAAAGCCCGGCCCAGCGCAGGAAAATCTAAGCCAAAATGCTGGTAAAAACGTCGATCTTCATACAGTAAGGTGGCTTGTTGCATAGCAGGTGCGATCTCGCTTAGGGCTAAACGTAAGCGATAACGCTCATCCGCAGCGGGACGCAGCGCCAACAACTCGCCCCCCGCTGCAAAAAACGCCTGACTTTGCGCAAAGTCACGATAGAGATCAGGCTTAGGCGTCAGCCAAGGTATCATTAGCCAGCCAAGCCAGAATGCTAATACTGGCAGCAGAAACCAGGCGGAAGATCTAAGCCACCGATTTTTAACACGCTTGAAAACTTGCAAGAGCAAAATCCAACATTAATCCGCTGCAGTAAGCTGATAAGCTGCAACCTGCAGCTTGCCGGCTGCCGTTTGCGCCCGAATGCGGCTATCATACATCGCCTCTGCAGCCGCTACCGGTAACGTAAACTCACCTGCAGCACTAACCCGTACCTGATAACTCAGTTCGGTGATTTGCGGACTAAAGCTGCCGTACCAGACCAGACGATCTTCACGAATATCGACATAATCGGCCCGCCAACGATCAGTTTGTCTGGGTACTGAACTACGCACGACTTCAAAGCCTGCTGGCAATAAGTCGGTTACCACCACGTTTGGTAGCGCAGCTTTACCCAAACTGCGGATCCTAAGCCGCACGGTCAGTACCTGCCCTTGCTGTATACTGGTCACTTTATTGCCTGCGTCATCGAGATAATCCCGCAGCAACTCCAGTCCCTCCGCTATCGGCTGAGTAGGGAGAGCTGCGGCATAGCCCTGCTCTGATAAGGCATAAAATAGGGGGTAATCGGCTTTTATAGCAAGCTGGCTGTGTGCCGCTTGGCTTTGAGCGCTGGCATAGGGCAGATTATCGATTAATGCTAACAGCTGGCCATCTGCCAATAACTGCGGCAAGGCCTGAGTGGCTTCTGCGGTAAGGGCACCATAAGCGGATAACGCCAAAATACTATAGGCGGCTGCTTGGGTGTGATATTCCCCAGCAAATAACGGCTCTAACTGCGCCAATAATTGGGCACTACTTAGCTGTTTTGCCCGCTCTGGGAAATGCCGCGACAATAAATACAGGTACTGACTGTCTAAATTAAACTGCGATTGAAACTGCGCATTGGCAAAAGGCGGCAGTGCTGCCGTCATCGGCTGATACTCTCGAGCTAACTGCGACTGGGTATTGACCCGATAATTACGAATTAACGACTCGGCCAATGCTGGCTGCTGTAACAGCTGATAGCTGGCAGCCATATACACTGCAGTGATATCTGATTGCCAACGGCTTTGATGTTGTTGCTCCAGCCGTTCATGTAAGCTGGTTAGCGCATTCGTGACCTGCTCACCTTTTACGCTCAGTAAATAAATCGCCTGCGCTCGAAGTCTAGCCTGATACAAATTGGCACCAGGTAACCGACTTAGACCACGTAAATACGCTAGCGCGCGGTCCAGCAGATAATGCGGCACGGCAAAACCTTGCTGCTCTGCTGCAATTAAAAATTGCGTCACATAAACGGAAGGAAAATCAGCGCTTTGAACTTGGCCAGGCCAAAAAGCAAAGCCACCATCGTTTTGTTGCCGTTCGGCAAGCGCCTGAATTAGCTTGGCAAATTTTCCGTTTAATTGCGGCCACTGCGCCTGAAAGTGCGGTTGCTGCACCAGTGGGATCCACGGGAACACCTGACTGACCATTTGCTCGGTACAACCATGCGGATAGGTATCCAGATAATGGCTTAATCTATCCACCAATAATAAAGGACTGCTGCCAGCAGTGAGTTGCCGTTGGGCTAACACGGGCAGTAATGGCGTTGTAGCTATGCTTTGCTCGCCACGGGCGCTGTAGCCAAAAGTGAGCTTGCGCAAATAAGGCTGTGCAGGGCGAATACTTAAACTCAGCTCTCGACTGGCACTTTCACTGCCATCGGCCGTGCTAACCAGAAAACGAATACTGGCTTCGCCTGGCTTAGCGTCACCCTGCAGATTGGCCGCTTTTAAGC
>CAZNXI010000152.1:0-4250 GCA_964577005.1 uncultured Rheinheimera sp. | reverse complement strand
AGCGCATACGCACCGCCTGCTCACTGCCCTCTGCAAGGCTAATACTTTGGCTGGCTGCCGACATTAAGCTTAAGCCGTCGCTAACGGTGGTCGTCACGGTTAACCCGAGCGCATCACCCGATCCCTCAAGCATATTGGCCACCGACAGGCTGATCTCAAACTCATCGCCGGGTGCTACGGCCGTTAACACATCAGGCTGCAACACAAAAGGCCCCCGTACCCGCAGATCCTGACTGGCTGCGCCCAGCGCTTGCTCTGATACCGCCACCGCCATTAATTTCACCGCGCCAGTGAAGGTTTCAGGTAAGCGCGCTTGATGTACAGTCCCCTCGCTATCGGTTTGCACCACCCCTAACCAGAATACGCCAGGCTGATCCACGCGTCTGGCAAAAGGGTTTAAATTGGCATCTAGCATAGCGCCGGCCAGCATCATCCGCTCGCGATCACCGCCAATCCCAGCCCGAAGCCGCTGCAAAGCGCTAAATTCAGGCAATACCAAGTCCAGCATTTGCATACTGCGCACCTGTAACGCGCGCTTTTGCAAAAAGAAACCTAGCGGATCCGGTAATTCATAATCGGCTACCTGTAAAATGCCTAAATCCACACCGTATAGCAGCACATCCGCAGCTTGATTACTGCTTAAGTTGATTGAAAAGTCTTTGCCTGGGCGCACCAACTCTGGAGCTTGTAGGCTAAGCGTTAACTCTCGAGCTGAACGGGCAATATTGAAGGGTTGCACGGCATAACTCAGTGGGCTTAGCAATAACTCTGGCGCACCCGCAGCACGCACAAAACTGACATTTAAATAGGCATTCCCTTGCAAGCCTTGAGGGACTTGAATACGTTGCACACTATGGCTGCTATCAGCTTTAAACCAGCTAAAGGCCTCTACTTTATCGGTTTCAATGGTCACTAAGCCAGTACCGGTATAAGGCGCCGTTACGCTAAATTCCAGCCACTCGCCTACCTGATAATCGGTTTTACTCAGGGTTAACTGCAACTGCGCATTTTGCTCTAGTTTTGCCGTTAAATTGGCTGTTCCCACTACGGTATAGTCGGTTTGGCTTAACAGCTCGCCCGCGGCATTAAACAGCTGCAGCTGATATTCACCCGGTTCAGCAGTATTAATAGAGTAATTAATCCCTTGCTCTGGTATGGCAAACGGCTGTTCACTTAAGGTTTTTTGCTGCAATACTGTTTGATATTGCAAGCTACCATCAGCTTGTTTCACTAAGCTGGAGAGCGGGGTTTTTTGCACTAATTTAAGGGTAAGTGCGTTTTGTGGCTGCAATGCCAGCTGCTGATCAATGGCAATAAAGTGTACTTGCCTACGCTGGGCTTGTTGTAAAAAGCCCAAATCACCATCGGCTTTTACCCCGACCAAATACGGGCTAGCAGCCACTAAGGCGGCATTTCCATGCTGGACCGCGCGGCCACCCGCACCATCAAAACCATCTATATAAAGTTGCAAACGCCACTGGCCGGCACTAAAGCGCTGTAATGGCAGATCAAAGCTGACTTGTCCGGTACTGTCGGTTTGCTGCTCAGCTAAGTTATCGCGTTGTCGCACCAGATTATCGGCATTTTTTAAGCCAAAGTGATAATCGGGGTACTGCGCAAAGTGAAAGGCGCTGGGGATCAGCATATAGCGGGCTGTTACCCGGCGCTGCTGGGCCGCACTGCCAAATAAATTATCTAATTGCACATTCAGGGCTAACGCCTCTGGCGTGAGCCAGCCTGTTGCCTGCTGACTAAATTGGCTGCTGATTTTTAAGGTATCGGGTAAAAATTCTTCTACTGTAAAATTCACATGCCCCAAATGCTTCCGGGTTCGGCCCTGTGCATCAAGTAACTGTATGGATGCGGTATACTGGCCAGTTTCACTGTATTGCTCGGTATTTAAACTAAAGGTTTGCAGGCCGCGTGCGCTTAAACTAAATTTTTGTTGCTGCACGGTATTACCGCGAGGGCCATTGACGGTTAATTGCAAAGACAACTGTGCTGCGTTTACCAGATCTAGGTCACTCCGTCTGATAATACTGGCTAAACGAACTTCCTCGCCTGGTCGATAAATACCGCGATCACTAAATAAGAAGGCTTTTAGCTGATCAGGTTGCGAGGATTGATACTCACCGTCTACGGCAAAGCGAGAGAAGTCTAACTGCCGGCTATAACGATCATAAGGAATAAAGGTACTGTCGGTTTGACCATTTTTTGTATAACGTACCAAATATACCACAGGTTGCTGTGCGCCTTGCAAGCCTTGAGTTACGCCAAGTTGTGCCTGCCCCTGCTCATCGGTTTTGGCCGTCATTACCGGCAAACCATTACGACCTAATAGCTGCACCTCAGCACCTGCCACCGGCTCGCCGCTAACTAGCGACATAACAAACACCCGCTGACTACTGTCGTTATGATGTTTTACCATTAACCCCAGATCAGTCACCATCACTAGGCGCTTATCTAATAGCTCGCCACGCCAGTCTGGATATTGGGGGTTATGCTGATACAGCTCAATAAAATACACCCCCATCCCGGCACGCTGTAAATGCGGTTTTAAATCCAGACTTAAAAATTGGTTTTGCTGCGGTTTACTAGTATTGGCAGTGAGAAGCTGTTCAGTAATATCGGCTAGGTTTTCTGGGCCAAAGCTATAATTGTAGAAAAACGGATTACTGATATCGCCGCCACTTTGGCTGATTAAATGATTTAAATGTTGCGGTAAAACCTTACCCAGCCGTACTTTTAATTGGGGGACACCGCGGCTGATCAATTGTAACTTTTGTTCTCCTGATAACAACAACACGGCGCCCTCGCCGCTGATCCGTGCTTCTTTTGGATACTCGGGCAAGCTTAATACGCTTTGAAAGGCTTTGGTTAGCTGATACTGATCCAGCCCCGGTAAACCGGCAGCAAGCACCACCGCCAGTTGCCGCCCCACGGGTAAGTCCAGCTTAATGGCAAAATCTTGCTCATGGGCAAAAGCTCCGGGAGCAAGCTGATAGGTTAACTGGGCTGCTTGTTGTAAAGTGGTAGCGGTTAGCTCTGCGGCGCTCCAGCTGCGTTTATTGGCCTTTTCTGGCAGTAAATACAGGGTCAGATGCTGTGCTAAATCGGCATAACGCACCCGCTCAGTCAGGCTTAATTGCAAGACTTGCTCCGGCTCATCTTGGCTATTCCTGACCAACTGAATTTGCGTATTACTCACTTGCAGCACTGAGGCGCCATCAGGAATGCGCAATTGTTGCTCTTGCGCCGTCAGCGTATTGCCTGTTCCTTCAGCTGCGGATACCCCAGCAGCTAACTGCAAGGTTAAGAACTGCTCTTGCTCAGGTAAGCTGATGGCCTCAGTTTGCAAATACCAGAGGCGATCTTGCTCCGCCGCTTGCAAGCTATAGGACAGCGGTTTTACCACCGCCCCCGGCCGCGCGCCTGTCTCAGGCAAACGCAGGGTTAAGGCGGCTCGAACACTTTGCTCAGTCACCGGATGACTGAAAGCCAGCGTCGCCAGAACCTTTCGCACTGACAATTGCTCAGGATCTTGATGTAATCGCAGCTCTTGCACCTGTGCTGTTAATTCTGGGCTAACAAATTGCCAGCGGCGGCTGGCCAGTGGCAGCCCTGCGGCAAACCAGTCTTTCGGTAAATTAACCTGATAGCGCTGTCCAGCTGGCCAGGCGCTGTCGGGAATAAACTGCAAGGTATTATCATCCAGCCATTGCCAATTACCACTTATAGCAGGTTTGAGTGTGTCGCCGACCGGCAGCTTTTCCCCCACTAACGCCAGTTTAGCCGCGCTTAATGCTGATCTTGGCGGAACAGGTAAAATTGGCTCTGGCCCAGGCATCATCCGAGGTGTCGGCTGGCTGTCTAATACTAGTGTGTCATCCTGCGGATAATGAAAACGTAAGGTCAGTGGTGTGGCTTGCTCCTTACCCTCACTGTATTCCCCCAGCACCGGCGGGGTTAGCTCTGCATAAACCTTGGGGATAACCGGTAATTGCCGATAATACTGCACCGCCCAAATACTCGCTGCCAATAGCAACACTGCTAAAGCAGCCTTAACCCCAAAAGCCATAGGGTTAACACGAGCATACTGCAAGAGCGCAGTAAGCCAAGCGGGAGCTGACCAACTGACTTGGCCAAAGATACGTGAGAAAAAAGACGGCGCGGCAGACATAAACTTTCCTTGATTATGCTAAGCAAAAAGGTAGCGTAACAAAGCCAGTATAGCCGAAAAACATTAACAA
>CAZNXI010000151.1:7162-7314 GCA_964577005.1 uncultured Rheinheimera sp. | reverse complement strand
CGGGCTTAGCCGTTTCTCTGGTTTGTGCCGAAGAGATGAAAGAGCTTAAAGGCATCGAGCGGTTAATTAAGCAAGCCATTCCGCGGCAAGTGATTGCTAGCTTTGCGCCTGTGCAGCCTTTACCCGAGACTGCAGCTAATCCGAAGCCATTG
>CAZNXI010000151.1:0-7152 GCA_964577005.1 uncultured Rheinheimera sp. | reverse complement strand
GCCATTGCCGCCGAAAAAACCGAAAAAGCCAAGAAGCTTTCGACCAAAAGCCCCTACTACCCCAGCCTAATGGTGTTTAGGCCACAGATATTTACTGTGGCCTCTTGTTTGTTTATTCGGAATGCCTATACTCGAAATTTAGTACAGTTTTAGGTTGTTCACTATGTATGGTTATGTTGCCCGTCAGCCTATTTTCAACAGTCACCGCGAAACCATAGGATATGAGCTATTGTTTCGTGATGGCGAAGCGAATGCTTTTCCGAATATCGATGACGATGCAGCGACATCAACATTACTGATGCAGCACCACCTGATGTTAGGGGTAGAAAAAATCACCGCCAGTAAACTGGCTTTTATCAATTTTTCTGAAGAAACGTTATTACATCAATTCCCCACTTCGATTAAACCTGAGAGTATGGTGATTGAAGTCCTCGAAACCGTTCCTGCGTCTGACGAGCTTTTGCACACGCTGAAAACATTAAAAAGCAAAGGTTATCAATTAGCGCTGGATGATCATGATTTTGATGAAAAGTGGGACGCTTTTTTGCCTTATATCACCTACCTAAAAGTGGATATTCAGCAATTTAATTTGATGCAGATCTCCCGCTATTTAAGGCGTATTGCACAATATCCGCTGACTTTATTGGCTGAGCGCGTTGAAACTGAGGAGCAGTTTCAGCAACTAAAGTTATTAGGCTTTAGTTTATTTCAGGGCTATTTTTTTGCCAGACCCGAGATGCTTAAACACAAACAAATTGGTGGCAATAAAGCGAATTTACTGGCGCTGATGGCAGAGGCGTCTGCTGCGCAATTAAACTTTGATCAACTTGCCAATATTTGTCAGTTGGATTTGGGGTTATCCTATAAGTTACTGCGTTTTATTAATCAAGCCGGTAGCAATTTAACCAAACCTATCAGCTCGTTAAAGCATGCCATGGTGTATATGGGGGAGGCAGAATTAAAAAAATTTATTGCCCTGCTGGCGCTGGCAAATCTGCAAGGAAATACCGCCAATGAATTAATTATGCAATCATTGGTGAGGGCGAAGTTTTGTGATGAGCTTGCTCAGCATTTGGACTTATCTAATAATCCACCAAGTGCTTTTTTAACGGGGCTATTTTCTAATGTGCATCTTATTGTGGAACAACCACAAGCCGAGTTATTAATGCAGCTGCCTTTACTCCCTGCGGTGAAACAGGCTTTGCTGGAACGAGTTGGTCCTCTTGGCCATTACCTAAAGCTAACAGAAGCCTTTGAGCAAGCAGATTGGCTGGCTACTGATCAGCTTTCGGCGTCTTTATCTTGTTCGCGTGAGCTACCAGATCTCTATTTAACCGCAGTTAGCTGGGCAGAACAAACACTGGCAGTCTACTAACCGCTTATTATTCAGTCTTTTTGTTTACTGGTATCGTGTTGTCTCTTTAACCTATCCTGTTTGATTTTGCTGCTGAGTTCATAAACATAGAACTTTTTACAGCCCGTTGACGGTTGCATACGTATGCACCAAAAAAAGGCATCACCTTTCGCCAGAACTACGGTAACGTAGCAAGCATGCGCAATTTGACAAGGTGATCGTCATGAAAAAAACTATAATGCCATTATCCGCCGCCGCATTAACGGTATTGGTTGCGTGTGGACCTGCTCCCACATCTGAGGTGGCTCAACCGCCCGCAACACCGCCAACTACGACTGCAAACATCGAAGAGGCTGCCGGCAAAGCCGTTGTTTACCAAGTATTTACTCGGCTTTTTGGTAATAAACAAACCACCAACACGCCATGGGGGCCGCTGGAAGAAAACGGTGTGGGTAAATTTAGTGATTTTACCGATGAGGCCCTGCAGGGCATTAAGGCGCTAGGCACTACCCATATCTGGTATACCGGGGTGCCGCACCATGCGCTGATCCGCGATTACACCGCCTATGGCATTAGCAATGATGATCCTGACGTGGTAAAAGGCCGCGCTGGTTCACCTTATGCCGTGAAAGACTATTACAGCGTGAATCCAGATTTAGCCGATGATCCGGCCAAACGGCTGGAAGAGTTTCAGGCTTTAATCGCCCGCACCCATCAGCATGGTATGAAAGTACTGATCGATATCGTGCCTAACCATGTAGCGCGCCGTTATGAATCGCTGGCCAAGCCAGAGGGCGTGCGCGATTTTGGTGCGGATGACGATACTAGTTTGGAATATGCCCGCGATAATAATTTTTACTATATCCCTGGTTCCGCCTTTCAAGTGCCGGCCTGGCCTGCGGATTATCAGGTGCTAGGCGGTGCTGCGCATCCCTTAGCGGATGGTCAGTTTGCAGAAAATCCCGCCAAATGGACGGGTAATGGTTCACGAGCCGCCCAGCCCGCCTTTGACGACTGGTATGAAACCGTCAAAATTAACTTTGGCGTGCGCCCAGACGGCAGTTATGATTTCGACACCTTACCGGCGGAGTACGCAGAAAAGGATTGGCAAGCCCATTATCAATTCTGGCAAGGCAAAGATGTGCCAAATACGTGGCTAAAGTTCCGTGATATTACCCTGTATTGGACTGCAATGGGGGTAGATGGCTTCCGCTACGACATGGCCGAAATGGTCCCGGTGGAATTCTGGAGCTATTTAAACGCCCATATCAAGCACGCCAACCACGATGCCTTCTTATTGGCCGAGGTGTATCAACCACATTTATACCGCGACTATATCAAGCTGGGCTTAATGGACTATCTGTATGATAAGGTTGAATTTTACGATAGCTTAAAACTGGTGATGCAAGGCAAGGGGCCTACCTCTGAGCTAGTGGCAATTCAACAGCGGATGGCCGATATTGAGCATCATATGCTGCATTTTTTAGAAAACCATGACGAGCAGCGGATAGCCAGCCCGGAGTTTGCCGGTGATGCTCGTAAAGGTATGCCGGCGATGGTGGTGTCAGCGTTAATTAGTACCTCACCCACCATGCTGTACTTTGCTCAGGATGTCGGTGAACCTGGTGCCGCGGATGCTGGTTTTGGTAAAGCCAGCCGTACCAGCATTTTTGACTATTGGGGCGTACCGCATCATCAGCGTTGGATGAACGGTGGCAAGTTTGATGGTGGCGCGTTAAGCCCAGCAGAACGCGAACTGCGGCAGTTTTATGAAACCTTAATGCAATTTAGCCGTAATGCCCCAGCACTGAATGGCGCTTATCAGGAACTGCATACAGTTAATCTGGCTGCAGGTACCGCCTACTCGGAGCAGCAATTGGCGTTTGCCCGCTATGTTGAGCAGCAGCAGTTGGTGGTCGTTAGCCATTTTAATCCTGAGCAAACAGTCGCCTTTAACCTACAGCTGCCGGCAACGCTCATCGCAGCATGGCAATTGTCAGACGGCACTTATCAGCTGCAAGATCAATTAACCGGCGAACGCCAGCAGCTACAGGTCAGTGGCGGTATTGGGCAGATCCCGGTACAACTGGCGCCGCTTGGCTCGGTTGTCTATCAATTGCTGCGTTAAGGAGCTGCTATGCCGTACTTGCTATCGCGTTTGCTGAATCTACTGCTGCTAGTTGGGGTATTGCTTAGCAGCAATCTGGCAGCACAACAATACCAAAGCCACCTGCTTACTCCGCAAGGGCTTATGATCACAACCGATCAGGGCCAAGTCAGTGTCGAGTTTTATAACGCGCACAGTGTCGCCGTTTGGTATCAAGCAGCAGGGCAGCCGCAGCAAGCCTCGCTGATTATCGGCGCACCGGCCAAGCCGGTGGCGCTGCAACTGGCAAGAACCGAGCAGCAGTTGACCTTGTACAGCCCTGAGTTGCAGCTAGTCATTAATAAAAATCCATTTAGTATCGCCTTTTATCGCGATGGCCAACTCTTAACGCAGGATCAGGCCGGATTAATTCAAACAGCAGGTCAACTTGGCTTTGATTTTAGCTTAGCCGAACAAGAAAAACTGGCCGGCGCTGGGCAACGGGTGCTGGGGATGGATCGGCGTGGTCATAAGCTGCCGCTTTACAATAAGGCGCACTATGGCTACAGCACACAATCGAACCAAATGTACTTTAGTCTGGCCGGTGTGCTGTCAGATAAAAACTATATGTTGTTGTTCGATAATGGTGCCACCGGTGAATTAGATCTGGGGCATACCCAGCCCGACCGACTAAGCTTCCGTGCGCAAGGTGGACGCAGTAGCTATTTGCTGGTTGCTGCCGCTACGACACCAGAATTGATTCAGCAGTATCTGGCAGTAAGTGGTAAACCGCCGTTACCGGCACGCTGGACGCTAGGTAATTATGCCTCACGTTTTGGTTATCGTACCGAAGCAGAAGCGCGGGCGGTGGTACAAAAATTCCGTGATTTAAAGCTGCCGTTAGATGCCATCGTGCTTGACCTGTACTGGTTTGGGCCGGATATTCAAGGCCATATGGGCAATTTGGACTGGGATCGGCAGGCATTTCCTAACCCTGAGCAAATGCTGGCTGATTTTGCGGCCGATGGCGTTAAAACCATTTTGATTACCGAACCTTTTATTCTGACCACCTCGACGCGCTGGAATGAAGCTGTGGCGGCGGGGGCTATCGCGCAGGGGCCGGATGGCCAGCCGAAAACCTTTGATTTTTATTTTGGAAACACCGGGTTATTAGATGTGTTTAGCCCTAAAGCCAGTGCGTGGTTTTGGGATATTAACCGTAAGCTATTACAACAAGGCGTGGCGGGGATCTGGGGCGATTTAGGCGAGCCTGAGGTGCATCCGGCTGATACCTTGCACGATGTGCCAGGTTTGGGCTTATTACCGGCTGATGCGGTACACAATGCCTATGGCCATCGCTGGGCTGAGTTAGTTTATCAGGGGTTTCGTGCTGATTTTCCCGAGCAGCGCCCCTTTATTATGATGCGTGCTGGTAACTTAGGCTCGCAGCGATTTGGCATGGTGCCTTGGACGGGAGATGTCGACCGAAGCTGGGGTGGGCTGAAGCCGCAGGTTGAACTAGCGCTGCAAATGGGCTTATTTGGCTTTGGTTGGATCCACTCTGATTTAGGTGGCTTTGCCGGTGGCGAAGTGTTTGATCCGGAACTCTATATCCGCTGGATGCAATTTGGCGTATTTCAGCCAGTGTACCGACCGCATGCCCAAGAGCATATTGCACCTGAGCCGATATTTCATGGTCAGGAGGTGATAGACACCCTACGTCCTTGGCTGAATTTACGTTACCAGCTGCTGCCATATAACTACACCCTGGCATACCAGCATCATCAAACGGGCATGCCCTTAATGCGGCCATTATTCTTCCTTGATGAGCAAAACGTGGCATTACGTGATGAAGCCAATAGTTATTTATGGGGCGATGCCTTTTTAGTCGCACCAGTGACTGAACCAGGCGTAACCAGCTGGCCGGTTAATCTGCCGCAAGGCGTTTGGTTTGACTTTTTCAGCGGTGAGCGGTTGGAAGGCGGGCAGGTGGTAAAGCGCCCAGTGACGCTCGACACCATTCCGGTGCTGGTAAAAGCCGGCAGCTTTATTCCAATGACCGATACTTTGCAGCGGACGGCGGATTATCAGGGCAAGGCGTTAACGCTGCACTATTATGCCGATCAGAGTGTTGCTACCAGCCAGTACAGCCTGTTTGAAGATGATGGTGTTACAGTCGATTCTATTGCCAAAGGCCAATTCGAGTTACTGCATTTCGCCGCCAACAGAGAAGATAAACAGCTGTCGATTCATTTTAGCCGTGAGGGCGGTGATTATCAGGGCCGACCGGCCAGTCGTGATCTGACGTTGGTGCTGCACAACCAACGCGGGAAAGCGCAGCGCATTATGCTAGATGGACGCTATATTCCGATCGTACCGCAACTGCAGCGTTTTGCACGTGGCCAGTATGTGGCCTGGTACGACAAAGCCCAGCAGCAATTAAAGATTAAGTTACCGCTAACAGCAGAGACTAAACAGCTGACTCTAGACTATTAAACAGCAACCTAAACCAGCAAGGCTTAGCGGCAGCCTAACAAGCTGCCGCTAAGCACGACAGCGTATGAATGCGGAGATCCGTATGACAACAAAAACAGTCAAACATCAGCCGACATGGCTCAGGCGTTTTCTATTTAGCGTGCTGCTTTACAGCCAACTTTTTAGTCAAGCAGTAAAGGCAGAAGAGGATAAGCCCGTTAGCTTACCAGAGGTGAGTGTGGGTAAACTGGTGCGTTTACCTACTCTGACGTCCGCCTTTGTACCCAGCCGACCCATTGATGTTTGGTTACCAGCAGGCTATCCAGCAGCGGGCCCTTATGCGGTGCTTTATATGCATGATGGTCAGGTGTTATTTGATCCCAAACAAAGCTGGAATGGCCAAAGCTGGCAGGTCGCGGAAACAGCGCAACAGTTACAGCAGCAGGGGCAAGTGCGACCCTTTATTGTGGTCGGCATTCATAATATCGGCGCTGCTCGGCACAGCGAGTATTTTCCACAAAAACCTTTTTTAAGCCTACCTGAGGCAGAGCGGCAAGCACTGTATCAGGTAGAACGGGCACCGGGTGTTACCCTATTTGCAGAGCCCGTTTATAGCGATCAGTACTTACGTTTTTTGGTTACTGAATTAAAACCTTACATAGATCAAAACTTTGCTACTGATCCTAGCCGTAGCGCTACCTTTATTATGGGCTCTAGTATGGGTGGCTTAATTTCTTGGTATGCGCAAACTGAATATCCAGAGGTGTTTATGGGGGCAGCGGCGCTGTCCACGCATTGGCCTGGCACTTGGACGCTGGACAATAACCCTATTCCACAGGCTTTTCTCAATTATTTGTCGGAGCGCCTGCCAGAACCTGGCCAACATCGCTGGTATTTTGATCATGGCGATCAGACGCTAGATGCGTTGTATCCAGCATTACAGCAAAAGGTAGATCATTTATTCCGTGCTAAAGGCTTTCAGGCGCCAGAGTGGCACAGTGCCTTTTTCCCCGGGACGGATCACAGTGAAACGGCTTGGGCTGCGCGACTGGCGACACCTTTAGGTGTTTTACTGGCCACACCAACCGAGGAGTAATCGTAATGCGACGTTTAGCCTTATTATTTGTAACACTGTGCCTTAGTTTTGACGCTTATGCTGCCAAGATTCAGCGAGTTGAACCCCTTAACTGGTGGGTTGGTATGCAGCATCCCACGGTTGAACTGATGCTCTATGGCG
>CAZNXI010000150.1:0-7385 GCA_964577005.1 uncultured Rheinheimera sp. | reverse complement strand
ACAAAATAGTTAACGTCCAATCCTGGGCCAAGTTTAAAGCTATTATGGAGCGGATTAAAATGCAGACCTGTGGCATCAACTAATTCTAAGCCCGCATTTTCGATATAGCGCATTAATACAGAAGGCCGAATAAACTTGGCATAATCGTGGGTACCTTTTGGAACCAAACGTAAGACATACTCTGCGCCGAGAATCGCGAATAGGTAAGCTTTAGGTGTTTTATTAATTGTAGAGAAGACCAAGGTTGCGCCAGGTGCAGCTAAATCAGCACAAGCCTGCACTACAGAAGCTGGATCAGGCACATGTTCTAACATCTCCATACAGGTGACGACTGCGAATTGCCCAGCATGCTGTTGAGCAAATTCTTCCGCAACACTTTGCTGATAATCGATGGTTAAGCCACTTTCTAGTGCATGCAAACGCGCGACATTTAAACCGTCGCTGGCCATATCAATGCCTGTGACATCAGCACCGGCTCGCGCCATACTTTCCGCTAAAATACCACCACCACACCCCACATCAATGATCTTACGTCCAAAAAGTCCAGCAACGTGATCGCTGATATAACTGAGACGAGTCGGGTTGAGTAAATGTAATGGTTTAAACTCGCCTTCAGGATCCCACCAGCGCGCCGCGATATCATTGAACTTAGCAATCTCTGCAGGATCTACATTGTTATCTTTTATCATTGTTCTAACCTGATTGTTTTTCATCATTATAAGGCCTTGATCTGTTCTCGCAAAGGCGGCAATCTAGCCACCTAGCATAAACAGGCATGGCAAGGTGCTTTTTATGTGGTAGAATCCTGCGTTGTCTCGCGCTAAACAAAGGCAAGAAAAGCGAGTTATCTATCTGATTTAAGGGAAAATAACGTTTTATGACAGATCTGGCCAAAGAAATAGTCCCAATTAATATCGAAGAGGAATTAAAAAATTCTTATCTCGATTATGCAATGAGCGTCATTGTTGGCCGCGCCTTACCCGATGTCCGGGATGGTCTGAAGCCAGTACACCGTCGTGTGTTGTTTGCCATGAAAGAACTTGGCAATGACTGGAATAAAGCCTATAAAAAATCGGCTCGTGTTGTGGGTGACGTCATTGGTAAATACCACCCACACGGTGATAGTGCTGTATACGATACGATTGTTCGAATGGCTCAGCCGTTTTCATTACGCTATATGTTGGTCGATGGCCAAGGTAACTTTGGTTCTATTGATGGCGATTCTGCAGCAGCAATGCGTTATACCGAAGTGCGGATGGCTAGAATTGCGCATGAATTATTGGCCGATTTGGACAAAGAAACAGTTGATTTTGTCCCTAACTATGATGGTACAGAGCAAATTCCAGCGGTATTACCGACGAAAGTGCCTAACCTGTTGATCAATGGTTCTTCAGGTATTGCCGTCGGTATGGCGACCAATATCCCACCACACAACTTAAATGAAATTATTGATGGTTGTTTAGCCTTGATTGCCAATCCGGATATCGAATTGCATGAGTTAATGCAACTGATTCCTGGACCTGACTTTCCAACAGCCGCCATTATTAATGGTCGTAAAGGCATCGAGGAAGCGTATCGCACCGGTCGTGGTAAGGTATACATTCGTGCGAAAACCTTTATTGAAACGGACGAAAAAACCGGTCGTGAGTCGATTATCGTCTACGAGATCCCTTATCAGGTTAACAAAGCACGCTTAATCGAGAAAATTGCCGAATTAGTTAAAGAAAAGCGTATTGAGGGCATCTCTGCCCTGCGCGATGAGTCTGACAAAGACGGTATGCGTATCGTGATCGAGCTAAAGCGTGGTGAATCAACCGACGTTATGCTAAACCAACTCTATACCAATACCCAAATGCAAACGGTATTTGGGATTAATATGGTGGCATTAGCTAATGGTCAACCCAAGCTGTTAAGCTTAAAAGAGATGCTGGAATACTTTATTCTGCATCGCCGTGAAGTAGTGACTCGCCGTACTGTTTATGACCTGCGCAAGGCCCGTGATCGTGCCCACATATTAGAAGGCTTAGCAATAGCCCTAGCGAACATCGATGAGATTATTGACCTCATTAAAAACTCAGCTAGCCCAGCTGAAGCGAAAGCCGGTTTAGTGGCTCGTGGCTGGCAGTTAGGTGATGTTTCTGCCATGTTAGAACGTGCCGGCGAAAACGCCGCTCGACCAGAATGGTTAGAAGCGCATTTTGGGATTCGCGAAGGCCTGTATTTCTTAACTGAACAACAAGCACAAGCTATTCTAGATTTACGTTTGCATAAACTGACTGGCTTGGAACATGACAAAATCCTTGCCGAGTATAAAGAATTACTACAACTGATTGCAGAGTTACTCCATATTTTGGCCAGTCCAGAACGCTTGATGGAAGTGATATGCGAAGAATTGGAAGCGGTTAAAGCGCAGTATGGTGATCAGCGCCGTACAGAAATCCAGGATAATATGCTGGATATCAACATGGAAGATTTGATCACTGAAGAAGATGTCGTCGTGACCTTATCGCATCTGGGTTATGCTAAATATCAGCCGATTACCGATTACGAAGCACAGCGTCGTGGTGGTCGAGGTAAAGCCGCAACTACCGTTAAAGATGAAGACTTTGTCGATAAGCTGTTGGTCGCCAGTACCCACGATACCATTTTATGCTTCTCTAATCGTGGTCGTATGTATTGGATGAAGGTCTATCAACTGCCACTTGCCAGTCGTACCGCGCGCGGCAAACCTATTGTGAATTTACTGCCGTTAGAAGAGGGTGAGCGCATAAACGCTATTCTACCGGTGCGCGAATACGAAGAAGGCAAGTATGTCTTTATGGCCACGGCAAATGGTACGGTGAAAAAGACCGCCTTAACCGAATATTCTCGCCCACGCGCTAACGGCATTATTGCGGTGAACCTAAATGAAGGTGATCGTCTGATTGATGTGGGTATCACGGATGGTAACAATGAAATTATGTTATTCTCCGACGATGGTAAGGTTGTGCGTTTCACAGAAGATCAAGTAAGAGGCATGGGTCGAACGGCAACCGGAGTACGTGGTATTAAACTGCGTGACGGTGGCAGTGTGGTATCGCTGATTATTCCAAAGGGCGAGGGTGCTATCTTAACCGTAACCGAAAATGGTTATGGTAAACGTACTGCTCTGACAGAATACCCGGCGAAGAGTCGCGCCACCCAAGGTGTTGTTTCAATAAAAGTATCTGAACGTAATGGCTTAGTGGTTGGCGCAGTTCAAGTTGCTGAGAGTGATGAGATTATGATGATCTCTAACAAAGGTACTCTCGTACGGACCCGAGTTAACGAAGTATCAGAAGTAGGCCGTAACACCCAAGGTGTGATTTTGATTCGTACTCAAGAAGGTGAAAAGGTCGTAGGCGTTGAGAGAATTGATGAAATTCAGGATGAAACCGATCTTGCTTCTTTAGTAGAGGGCAGCAGTCGTACTCCTGAAACACAGGATAGCCAGTTAGCGCAAGATGTCGCGGGCGAAGAAGAGTAATAATTAAAAACGGGCGCTTTAGCGCTCGTTTTTTTTAGACAAAATAATAAAGCGTGTTTAAAACACCACCTTTGCTGCGTGTGCTTCACGGGCAAGAGATAAACCAAGGCCAGTGAAATAACTCAATTATCTAACTCAAATAGTTAACGTAGAAGTGAGAAGTAATAATGACCACCTATAATTTTTGTGCTGGCCCAGCAATGCTGCCAGTCGAGGTAATGCAGCAAGCACAGCAGGAATTTATTAATTGGCATGGCCAAGGTTGCTCCGTGATGGAGATAAGTCATCGTAGTAAACCCTTTATCAAACTCGCCGAGACAGCTGAGCAAGATTTGCGCGATTTGTTGGCTATACCTGCAAACTATAAAGTACTTTTTATGCATGGAGGCGGCAGAGGTCAATTTTCTGCAGTACCACTCAATTTGCTGCAAGCAGGCAAAACTGCAGATTATATTGTTTCGGGTGCATGGTCATTAGCTGCCGTTGAAGAAGCGAAAAAATTTGGGCAAATAAAGTCTCAAGATATCCGACTTAAAACAGACGATCAGTTACGTGGCCTTGTTGATGCAGCAAATTGGCAAATTAACGAAGAGGCGGCCTATGTGCACTGCTGCCCGAATGAAACGGTTGATGGTCTTGAGTTTACCGATTTGCCCAACACCTCAGTACCCATTGTAGCGGATTTATCTTCCACTATTTTATCGCGCCCGATTGATGTCAGTCGTTATGGCGTGATTTATGCTGGTGCGCAAAAAAATATCGGGCCATCAGGCTTAACTTTGGCCATTGTGCGTGAAGATTTATTACCTGCTGCTAATGCCGCCATACCTGCGGTGCTTGATTATCGATTAGCTGCAGAAAATGAGAGCATGTTTAATACCCCTCCTACCTATGCCTGGTATTTGGCTGGCTTAGTGTTTACATGGTTAAAACAACAGGGCGGTATCGCGACGATGGCCAAACGCAATGCATTGAAAGCCAATACCTTGTATCAGTATATCGACCAAAGTGATTTCTATCGCAATGATGTCGATCCGCTTTATCGCTCTTGGATGAATGTGCCATTTTTCTTAGAAGATGAAAAACTGAACGACGTTTTTGTTACTCAGGCAGAACAGAATGGTTTACTCGCACTGAAAGGTCATCGGATGGTCGGTGGCATGCGTGCAAGTATTTACAATGCAATGCCACTTGCCGGCGTGCAAACCTTAGTGAGCTTTATGCGTGAATTTGAAAGGGTGCATGGATGAAAACACTGACTTTAGATCCCATTTCGCAGATTTCAGGTGAAGTACATTTACCTGGTTCGAAAAGTATTTCCAATCGAGTATTATTATTAGCTGCGCTTGCTAAAGGTCGCACACAGATAAGCAATTTACTAGACAGCGATGATGTTCGGCACATGCTAAAGGCGCTAAGTATATTAGGTGTTAATTACGTCTTGTCGCCATGTCGTACTCGGTGCGAAGTGGATGGCCTCGGGGGCTTATTTACCCAGGCCGCGGCTACAAGTTTGTTTTTGGGCAATGCGGGTACTGCAATGCGCCCTCTAACTGCCGCGCTTGCCGCTTCAGCAGTTGAGATCACCTTAACCGGCGAACCTCGCATGTACGAGCGACCAATTGGACACTTAGTAGACGCCTTAACCCAATGGCAAGCCGATATCACCTATTTAGAAAATGCCGGTTACCCGCCGTTGCTGATCAAAGGTAAACCATTAAAAGGCGGTAGTATTACTATTGATGGTAGCATTTCAAGTCAGTTTTTAACGGCGGTACTGATGATAGCGCCGTTACTGGAAGGTGATAGCGAAATTATTATTGAGGGCGATTTAGTATCAAAACCCTACATAGATATTACCTTGGCCTTAATGTCACGCTTTGGTGTGAATGTTGTAAATCATGGCTATCAGCGCTTTTTGGTTATGGGTAACCAGCAGTATCTTTCTCCAGGTCATTGGTTAGTTGAAGGCGACGCCTCTTCTGCATCTTATTTTTTAGCTGCAGCAGCCATTAAAGGTGGCACAGTTAAAGTTACCGGTATTGGTAAACATGCAGTGCAAGGTGATATTCACTTTGCAGACGCCTTAGAAGCCATGGGTGCCACAGTGGAGTGGGCTGATGATTTTATTGCGGTAACGCGTAACAATTTAATTGGTATTGACCGCGATTATAATGCTATCCCAGATGCAGCTATGACCATCGCCACAACTGCTTTGTTTGCTTCAGGGCCTACAGTGATCCGTAATATTTACAATTGGCGGGTTAAAGAAACGGATCGTTTGTCGGCTATGGCAACAGAACTAAGGAAAGTTGGCGCTACCGTTGAAGAAGGTCATGACTATATCAAAATTACACCGCCAGCTCAGCTTAACCATGCCAGCATCGCGACTTATAACGACCATAGAATGGCAATGTGTTTCTCTTTGGTTGCGCTAAGTGATACAGCTGTGACTATTGAAGATCCTGATTGTACGGCTAAAACCTTTCCAACCTTTTTTGATGAGTTTAAACGCTTAAGTTTGTAATGTACTGCTAAGTGGTGTTTTTAAATAGCAACGCGTAGCCAGTTTGGTTACGCGTTTCCATAGCTGTAATAGCGACTAACTCAATGAATTTATGTTTTTAACACAGCAATTGTCATAAAAAGCTGTATAATAACTGCCATTTTGAACCAACGATTAACCAGTTTTCTCTTAGGGGGTAGGATGCCACAAAATGCACCAGTAATTACCATAGATGGTCCTGGCGGTTCAGGTAAAGGCACTATTAGCCGTTTACTCGCTGAACAACTTGGGTGGCAATTGCTTGATAGTGGTGCCATTTATCGGGTACTAGCACTCGCCGCAATGCATCATCAAATTGCACCAAATGACGAAGCTGCGCTACAGCCTTTGGCAGCACATTTGGATGTGCAATTTACCAGTGATGCCGGTGGGAATACTTTGGTTACCTTGGAAGGCGAAAACGTTTCACAAACGATTCGTACCCAAGAGGTTGCGGATATGGCCTCTAAAATCGCTTCTTTGCCTTCGGTTCGTGAAGCCTTATTGCGTCGTCAGCGCGCTTTTGCACAATTGCCGGGATTAGTGGCTGACGGTAGAGACATGGGAACTGTGGTTTTTCCGCAAGCAGAAGTGAAAATTTTCTTAACCGCTGAGGCACAAGAGCGGGCCCAGCGCCGTTATTTGGAGTTGAAAGCAAAGGGTTTTGATGTTAACATCGGCGACCTTTTGAGCGAAATCCAAGCTCGGGATGATCGCGATATGAATCGCGCAACTGCGCCACTAAAACCGGCAGCGGATGCCCACATGCTTGACTCGACCAATAAACCTATTGAACAAGTGCTGCAAGAGGTACTGCAGCTAGTTAACAGTAAGTTGTCGTTAACCAGTTGATGAACCAGGCCAAGGCCGCATTTTGGACAGCCAGTGACAAGGATATTGCTGGTAAATTTAGCAACCCCATAACACATGATGTGAAATGGAGCACTTAACTGAAAAAGTGACTATGACTGAAAATTTTGCACTATTATTTGAGGAAAGCCTCAAAGCCATCGAAACCCGCCCTGGTGCCATCGTTAAAGGTACTGTTGTAGCAATTCTGAAAGACGTTGTAATGGTTGACGCCGGTCTGAAATCAGAAGCTGCTATTCCTGTTGAACAGTTCAAATCTCTGAACGGTGAAATGGAAGTTAGCGTGGGCGATATCATCGATGTAGCGTTAGACGCTATCGAAGATGGTTTCGGTGAAACCTTATTATCTCGTGAAAAAGCTAAGCGTCATGAAGCCTGGGTTCGCCTGGAAAAAGCTTGCGAAGATAAAGTAACCGTTATCGGTGTGATCACTGGTAAAGTTAAAGGTGGCTTCACAGTTGAAGT
>CAZNXI010000149.1:0-7394 GCA_964577005.1 uncultured Rheinheimera sp. | reverse complement strand
TTGGTCATGACATCGATACCGATCTTGAAGCGGCAAAAAGTCAGCTAGGGCTAGTACCGCAAGAGTTTAACTTTAACCAGTTTGAAACCTTACTACAGATCGTGGTTAATCAGGCTGGCTATTATGGCGTACCGAAAGCCATTGCATTGCAACGGGCGGAAAAGTATTTAGGCCAGCTGGGGTTGTGGGAAAAGCGTAATGCCAGAGCGCGCGAGCTGTCTGGCGGTATGAAACGCCGTTTAATGATTGCCCGCGCTTTAATGCATGAACCGAGATTACTGATCTTAGACGAGCCTACCGCTGGGGTGGATATTGAACTGCGTCGATCGATGTGGGAGTTTTTACGCACGATTAATCAGCAGGGTGTGACCATTATTCTCACCACCCATTACCTAGAAGAAGCAGAAATGCTCTGCCGCAATATTGCCATTATTGATAAAGGCCTGATTATCGAAAATACCAGTATGAAAGCCTTGTTGGCTAAACTGGGGAAAGAAACCTTTATTCTGGATCTGGATAGCTTGCCAGCAGCATTTCAGTTGGACGGCTTTGCGTGGCGAGGGTTAGAAGGGCAAAGTATCGAAGTCGATGTCGAAAAATCCCAAGGACTCAACCCCATTTTTAGCCAGCTAACGGCGCAGCAGATCAAAGTCCTGTCTATGCGTAATAAAGCCAACCGGTTGGAAGAGCTGTTTGTTAACTTAGTCGAGCATGGCCGGGGAGCGTCAGCATGAATCGCCGTTACTTGGTTGCTTTTAAAAGTATTTTGGACAAAGAAATCACCCGTTTTATGCGGATCTGGGTGCAAACCTTAGTGCCACCAGCCATTACCATGAGCCTGTATTTTGTGATTTTTGGCAGCTTGATTGGCTCACGCATTGGCGATATGAATGGCTTTAGCTATATGGAGTTTATTGTTCCGGGCTTAATTATGATGTCGGTAATTACCAACTCCTATGCCAATGTCGCCTCTTCGTTCTTTAGCGCGAAATTTCAGCGTAATGTTGAAGAGCTGCTGGTCGCCCCAGTGCCTAACTACCTGATTGTGTTAGGTTACGTTGGCGGCGGTATGGCGCGCGGTATGCTGGTCGGCTTGATTGTGACCATACTGTCGCTATTTTTTGTGACCATTCAAATCCATAATCTCGCTATTATTGTGCTAACGGTGGTGCTTACCTCGATGCTGTTTGCATTAGGAGGCTTAATTAATGCGGTTTATGCGAAAACCTTTGATGATATCAGTATTATTCCTACTTTTGTGTTAACGCCGCTGACTTACTTGGGCGGGGTGTTTTATTCACTAACGTTATTACCCGGTTTTTGGCAGCAGGTTGCAGCTTTAAACCCAATAGTGTATATGGTAAATGCATTTCGCTACGGTTTTCTCGGCTATACCGACGTAAGTCTCTGGCTGGCACTGGCCGTAGTAATAAGTTTTATCGTGGTATTATTCAGTTATGCCATGTATCTGATCAATAAGGGTATAGGCTTACGTAGCTAAGCAGCAGCTTGGTTAGGTGATTGAATCCCGGCTACAGGGATAAATGAACAGCAGACATTTAATCGCGGTGACTATCAGTCTAGCGTGTACAAGGTAACACGTTAGACCTAAGGTGGTTGCGCTCAGGTACTGACAGGCATGAATGACACAACCAGGCGTCAGGCTACCGCTTCGGAAGAAGCGTTGTGGCGGATTTTTACGATTCCGGAAGCGCCGGATTCGACATTAAGTATTATCGAACAGAATTTGTCGCAGAATCTGGCCGGTTTTCTGAATGAAAGTATAGTCGCGGTAGAAAAACCGCTCTGGCAAATTGAACGCGATTTTCAAGCGCATCAGATCCCAGAACAGCCAACCTT
Source organism: uncultured Rheinheimera sp. (assembly GCA_964577005.1). Lineage (GTDB taxonomy): Bacteria > Pseudomonadota > Gammaproteobacteria > Enterobacterales > Alteromonadaceae > Alishewanella. The sequence goes on along the minus strand of CAZNXI010000149.1, from coordinate 5,534 downwards.
TGTTTCAGATTATACCGAGAGCATTATGCAAAAACTGGTGGCGCACTCGGTTCATACCGCGGCGCCCAGTTTTATTGGCCATATGACCTCGGCCTTGCCCTATTTTGTGTTACCACTTTCCAAGATGATGGTGGGGCTTAACCAGAATCTGGTCAAAATTGAAACCTCTAAAGCCTTTACTCCGTTAGAGCGTCAAGTGCTGGGGATGATGCATCATCTGGTGTACGGCGAACGTGATGGCTTTTATAAAAAATGGATGCACAGCGCTAATCATTCGCTAGGGGCTTTTTGCTCTGGCGGAACTGTCGCTAATATTACTGCCTTGTGGATTGCCCGTAACAAGTTATTTAAAGCCGAGGGTGATTTTAAAGGTATTGCCAAAGCAGGCTTGTACCGCTCGATGCAGCATTTTGGCTATCAAGGTTTGGCGATTGTGGTGTCTGAGCGCGGTCATTATTCGCTAGGTAAGGCGGCCGATGTGCTGGGCATTGGCCGTGAGTCGGTGGTCTCGGTAAAAACCGATGCCAATAACAAAGTGGATATTGCCGAGATGCGCAAGGTGCTGGCCGATCTGCAAGCACGGAATATTAAAGTGTTATCGATAGTCGGGGTGGCGGGTGCCACCGAAACCGGTAATGTCGATCCGCTTAATGATTTGGCCGATTTAGCCGAAGCCTATCAATGTCATTTTCATGTGGATGCAGCCTGGGGCGGTGCGACTTTATTGTCTGAGAAATACCGTCATCTACTCGCGGGGATTGAGCGGGCCGATTCGGTAACTATCGATGCCCATAAACAAATGTATGTGCCGATGGGTGCCGGTATGGTGGTGTTTAAGCACCCCTCTGCCGCCAATGCCATTGAGCATCATGCGGAGTATATTTTACGCAAAGGCTCGAAAGATTTAGGCAGCCAAACGCTAGAAGGTTCACGTCCGGGCATGGCGATGCTGGTGCATGCCTGCTTGCAGGTGATTGGCTTAAAAGGCTATCAAATCCTAATTGATCGCAGTATCGAAAAAGCCAAATATTTTGCCACGCTAATTAGCCATAATATTGATTTTGAACTGATTACCGAGCCAGAGCTGTGCATTTTAACTTATCGTTATGTGCCAGCACAGGTGCAAAAGGCGATGGCTCACGCTAGCCCAGAACAGCTGCTGCGCTTTAACGAACTCCTTAACGGCCTAACTAAGTTTATCCAAAAGCGGCAACGGGAGGAGGGGAAATCTTTTGTGTCCCGTACCCGGTTAACCCCCGCTCGCTACCAACGGCAGGAAACCATCGTGTTTCGGGTAGTGTTAGCCAATCCGCTAACCACAGAGCAGATTTTGCGTGATGTATTAGTAGAGCAGGATCAGCTGGCACAGCAGGATAAGGAGTTTTATCCGAAATTATTGCAACTGGCAAAAGAGCTATTGGGCTAACCCGCCTTTGATAAACCTTCGCGGGTAACGCAGGGTGCGAACCGAACTGATTTTGTGTATGGCCCAAACAGCCGGGAGCTTTATCGCAGAACGGATAGTCGTAACAATCAAACCACGGATACGGTGTATATTGGTGGGCTGTTCGAGCGCACCACCTTACCCAGTGGGTTAGTTGCTAAGGTGTATGCATGGTGTTTTGGGTAAACAGTTTTTACTGAAGTCGTATAAATAGCTTTGCTCGAGGTACGTCTACACATAGCCGTCAACTCAGGTTTGTGCTAGTGAGTGCATGTTTCCGATGAAAGCGAACACTCTTTTAGATCCAATCCCCCTATCGCGAACTTTAGATTAAAGTTTTTGAGCATATTTCCAATGTTGCATAGGGGCGTTAGTAATTATTGGTCTGTTTAAATTTATTAAATAGTCTAGTTGTTTAAGATTCTTGATTTTACTAATGAATAATATTTTGGATTATTAACACGCAATTCGTTTTCTATCCACTCTTTGGTATCCTCTGTTATGACTGCTCCCCTATCAATTAACATTTGCGCGTAATTAATAGGTCGGTTTAGTTCACTTGAGCGTGTGAGCACTTCTTTTACGACATCAAAGTCTTCTGAAAAAAGTAATCTGTCCTTAGTCAAGAGATATTCAAAAACAGCTGGCCCCTCGCTATTAAACAATGAAGCGATAAGCGCATTACTTCCTCTACCGTCTGCATGAGTTGTTAACAATAAATCGACACCAAAATTCTCCAATTTTTGAATTTCATCCAAACTATATCTCCTTGCAAGAGAAGTAATGTGAACAGCATTTAACTGATGACCTCTATTCAATATTTCAACAATAATATTTAGCGGTGCTCCGTTAGTTAATGCATGCAATATTCTAAATGATGTATAAGGCTCTCTTTCACTCGACATGTTATCAAGTTCATTCAGGAATTCGTTCCAATCTATATTGCTTTTAGGATATAAACTTATATTTGCAAAAGATTTAGTCATTTCTTCTTTTGCTATCTCGGTCTTAGCGTTTAGAAATTCTCTAATTTGGAGGTGTTCTATTAGCTTCTCAAGTTCTTCAGGTGACAAGCTTTCGAGTTCAGCAGCACTCAATTCATTATCTAATTGCATAGTTTCTGTACTTTCATTGCGCTGAACTTTCACTAAGAAATTTTTATTTTTATTACATTCATCGCATTTACTTTTATGAGCTTCACTTTCTTGCTTTAGATATTCAGGAAATCCTTGAGGATAAAACGTCGGTCTCAAGGATAAAATAGAAGTAAGAATGAAAGCATAAATTAAAAAAAATAAGATAGAGAAAGCTAATGCTAAAAAATCTTCAAGGAATTTATTGTTAGTCATGTGCTTGAAAGAAATCCTTTCTATAATAACGATCGTCAAGCATAAGTAAAATACCGTGAAGAAAGTAGTGAAAGAATAAAAAACCGAATTTATAATTATCTCACTAAAAACTGATGTGTTCATATAAAACAGAGATAAGGCTAGGTTTAACGTTAGAATTAAGAAAAAAAATAAAATTCCTACGATGAACCCAATGCCGAGGCTGTAAACTAGAGCCAACTTATAATTAGTTCGGGCTGTGCTGATAAAATGCTCTAATAAACGAATAAAAAGTGAGTTTGATGTATTCTTAGATTTAGTAAATAGTGAAATAAATTTAGTCATTTTGCAACCTGGTTAAGTAGTCTAAAAACTCTAATCTACAGTTAACTGCACCCTTTTACATCGTTATGGTATTGTTCTAAAATACGATTTCTGGCTCCATCTGAAAGATAACCATTAAACAAAGTCATTGGGTACGTATAAATAACACTAACTACTGAACCAATATATTTACCATAATTGTAACCATTCCATTGCAAATGTCGAGCCTGCCAGCTTACAACAGCTCCATACATAGCACCTTCGATGGCAAGAATAGTATTCCATTCCCTTTCCATTTCCGCCATTGTCACTAAAGCTTCGGCCAGGAATTTGTCAAGCTCAGATTTGGTGTAACCATTAGCACATTTATTATCCTTTGGCGGTTCTGGCTCTAGCTCTGGCTCTAGCCCTGGATCGCCTGGCGCTTCAGGTGGAGGTGGCTGGTGACCTAAGTCGCCACCACCTCCGCCATCACCACCACCCCAGTTACCAGGACCAAAAGGATCAGGCATGCTTGGTGGTTTCTTACCCACAATTGTCATGCAGTCATTTACATCTGGTGGGCACTTTTTTTCTTCAGCATGGCTCTTGTTTAAACCAAGCGACCAACTCCGTTGATGTTCAATGGCTAAGCCGTTGACTAGCCCATCGGTACTGTCATTTGTTTGGTATTCAATATTAAGTATTAATAGAGGGAGGCACAACATCACTTTGCTTAAATATTTCATTTAAATCATCCTTAAGTTAAATAGTTGAATTGAGCGTTTTCTGGAATGTTGGATATTTGCATTTTAGGGGGGGAGTGTCAATAAAAAGTTACATAAATATTTTTGTTGTAGCAAAATGAATGGGATTTGGTGATTGTGGAGGTGCTGATCAATGTTGCGGCTGGCGTATGGGCTGCCAGTCGCAAAGGTCAAGCTCAATACCGGCATGTTGGGCAATTGCATTGATATGAATCGGAGTATTAGTTGAGCCTCCAAATGCCGAGCAAACCACAATGGCATTTTCAAAAGCCTGACGAGCCAAAATTTTTGCTGGTGTAATACTTTGCCATACCATATCAACAATACGTTTGTCGGTGTGGTAGGCCAGTTGTGCTCTTTCACGATAAGGTGCAAATCAATGGGGTCAGAGACATTGATTTTCCGCGATTAACGGGCTTTTTTATCAGACACCTTAAGGAGGAAACCAGATGGCCCGTTTACCCCGTCCTTCAGTTATGATGATTTACACCGGGTTAAAACCCGCACTATCACGAATTTAGGGGGCAGTACGGGTTATGCTGCGCTAACGGCGGCGCTGCGGATGAATGAGAACTACAACTACGACCATTTTGGTAACCTTACTTTAAAAAGCGGCGTAGGTAATTACTGTTGTACAGCAACAAACGCAGCTGGCATAAGTTTTATGCGGGTAATGTGTTTATCACCCGGCGCAGTAATAACGCGCATGATGAGTTTTATCTGTATAAAGATGGCAAAAGCTCCACTACCAGCATCACCTGTTAGCGGCCGATATTCTCGCCTAAGTGTTAGGTATTGCAGCGGCTAACCTCGATTAGCCTAAGCCCTGCCACCAAAAATACAGCGCCAGCAAGCTAAACAGGCTGGCGCTGCTATAACAGAGTACCTTGCCAAGCAAACCGCTACTGAGTTTCAGATCATGTAAGCCATGATGAATGCGATGCATGGCATGAAACAAGGGCAAGCAAATAGCGGCACCGGCGATAACTAGGCCTGCTAACCCCCACCATTCCAAATGTAACCACTGCTTAACCTGCTGATAGTTTAAGGCGTTTTCGGGTAACATGCCCAGAGGATACATAAGGGCGATAGTTAAAATTAAGCCCGGGATCACGACCGCAAAGCAGACACCACCGGCACTAAACAGGGCCCACCAAATCGGTTCGTCTGAGCGTTTTGGCTGATTCATAGCACACCTCCTAGTAACAGCAATAACAAGGCAGCAATGGTAAGAGTACCTAACCATTGGCCGGCAATCATCAGGGGGGCAGGCAAGAGTGGCATCACTCTGGGAAACAGCTCAAAAAAGGTTTTAGCATGAAACAAACTGGCCGCAAAGGTCAGGGCATTTAGAGCCATCACCCAAGGCTGCGCCATAAAACTCAGCCAATTAAGCCAGCTTTGTTCACCTTGCTGTAAACTGTAAAAACCGGCGATTAAGCAGCCACAAAAAAACAGCAAAGGTAAAACGGTGGCTTCACGCAACATATAGAAACGGTAATAGCGATGCTTTAACCACCAGCTGCCAGTAAGCGGCGCCAGATAAAGGCGGCGAGGGCTGTGTTGTTCAGACATAAGGTGCTCCTAAGGCTTAAACAGGCCAATAACAAAGTCAGTCGCCGAGGCAACTTTTCCCTGATTGACGGCGGCGGCCGGATCTAAATGCTTGGGACAAACATCAGAGCAAAAACC
>CAZNXI010000148.1:5514-7522 GCA_964577005.1 uncultured Rheinheimera sp. | reverse complement strand
CGGGTAGATTGCTTGAGGCTTAAGGTGACTTAAGTCCTAGAGGAATGATTGCTACTCTGGCAACAGAGCACAAAACCCGGCTTATCGGCTGACTCCCTTAATATCACGAGAAACCGCACAATCCTTAGGTTGTGCGGTTTTTTTATTGGTGTTGACGCTTAGCTATGCTCATTTTGCACATAATAGCTAATTTGCGCCCTTGGATTGAGGTACTCATAAATGGCTTTGGGCAAAGCACTGGGTTTGATCACTTTATCGATAGCAAGCTTACCTTCTTCTAAACTAATCACCGGTGCTTCTAAACGTGGAATATGCGGGTCATAAATGAGCACATTGGGGTAGAGTATTTTATCGCTGTTAACCGACATTACGAGGCCCACCCGTTGATCGGAAAGCATTACGACTGTCCCTGGCGGATAAACGCCCATCATTTTAATCAAGGCAGCCATATAGTTTTGCTCAAGTTTGCCTTTCATACTTTTAAAGAGATAGGACATAGCATGATGTGGTGAGCGCGCCTTACTCTGGTCTTGCGGATGGCATAAGGTATCAAATTCATTGACCACCGCCACTACCTTAGCTCTTTTGTCAATTTGATTGGCGGTTAAACCACTTGGGTAGCCAGAACCATCGAGCATTTCATGATGTTGTAGCACAATGTCCAAGGCATTAATCGGAAAGGCTTCCGTTAATTTCAGTAGTTCGACACCGTATTTAGTATGCAAATTTAGTAGGTTAATTTCTGGCGTCGTTAAGGCTTCTGTTTTTCGCAATACTTGGGTGGGGATTTTGAGTTTACCAATATCATGAAATAAAGCGCCTAAGCCAATTAATTTTATATCTTCTTCGGAAAAGCTTAAATTTTTGGCCAGCATCATCGACAAGATAGACACGTTAAGGGCATGATAATACAAGTTTTCCTGATCTTTTCCTGCTTGCGAGATGAGATGTAATACCAAGGCATCGGCGTTAACAATAGTATCTGCAATTTGATGAATCATTTCTCTGGCTTCGTCCATAGCTTGCAAAGGCCGACTGCCTATTTTCGCCATAATGTTACGGATCTGCACCATTGATTGTTCAAAGGCTTTTTCGGTGCGTTGGATCTGCCGTCGTTGCTCTTTTGCTAATTCAATCCGTGTATTCTTTTCGCGTTCTAGTTCACTTTTTAACGATGCAGCCTGTTGCTGCAGTACATTGGTGTCAGCTTCGCTGGCGGGTGTCTCAGGAAGAATAGTGCTTTTTTCTGGAAAGAAATACACAAACTCCAAAGCAAGACTCTGGATAATGGCGATTTGTTCCAGTGTGGCGATTTTAAATTTATTGGTGATAAAAGGATGCTTCAACCAGTTAACAGGCAGCTGAATAAAATAACCAATTTTAATTTGATTGGGACTAATCTTTGCCGCTGCCACTCAACACCATGCACTATTTTATCGATCATTTTTAAAAGTATCACAAAGTTACGGCGTGACAATGTTTTTCTGAGTCTTTTAGCAAATTAGCGGTTTGCAAAAGTATTAAGGCGTGTTCAAGACATTGACTAAAAAAGCAAGGGCTTGTTCGGTCTGAAGTGGAATGCTGACGCATTTTAACCTTGCTTAATGCTTAACCAAAATGAATTCTTTACCAAAATCATTCACTTCGCTAGAACGCGTATTTTATAAGGATCTTATTCGATCTTCCTGACCGTTTTTACCTTGACAGCAGTGGAAGTGGCACCCTAAACTGTCTCATTGTGGGGATAAGTGGGTAATTGTGGATCTTTTGGGGTAATCTGTGGTGTAGATGATAAGCACTACGACCTTTTTAAAGTTTCTCATTTTTCGTGAAGCCAACTTAAACACTTAACATAGGCAAATTAAGATGTTTCGTGGATCATTTACACTGACATTAGATGAAAAGGGTCGGTTAGCGCTGCCAGCGCGTTACCGTGAGCGCCTTTTGTCTGAATGTCAGGGGCAGATGATTTGTACCATTGATTTGCATGATCCCTGTTTATTACTGT
>CAZNXI010000148.1:0-5504 GCA_964577005.1 uncultured Rheinheimera sp. | reverse complement strand
AGTTTGAATCCGCAGGAACGCCGTTTACAACGGTTATTACTCGGCAACGCCACCGATTGCGAAATGGATAAAAGCGGCCGTATTTTAGTGCCGGCGTCTTTACGTCAGCATGCCGGTTTAAGCAAAAACATTCGCTTAGTGGGTCAATTAAATAAATTTGAAATCTGGGATGAAGCAGCCTGGCAAGCGCGTCTTTCTGCTGATATTGAGCTAGAGCAAGCGCAAGCCGGTACTGTTGAGTTATCAGAGCGATTACAGGATTTTGTACTGTAAATGACCACAAATCCACATATCTCGGTCCTGTTGGCGGAAACGCTGAATGGGTTAGCAATCAAGGCTGATGGCATCTATCTGGATGGCACTTTCGGCCGGGGGGGGCATAGCCGAGAAATTATGAAGCAACTCGGTACAGCAGGCCGCTTATTTGCAATTGACCGTGATCCTGCGGCTATTGCAGCAGCTGCTGCAATAGCCGATACTCGCTTTCACATTACGCACAGTCCTTTCTCTGCACTCGCTCAGATTGCAGAGCAACAGGCTATCTTTGGCAAACTGGATGGCATTTTACTGGACCTTGGCGTTTCCTCTCCACAGTTAGATGATGCTGAGCGCGGTTTCAGCTTTATGCGCGATGGTCCTTTGGATATGCGGATGGATCCGACGTCTGGCATGTCTGCTGCAGACTGGTTGGCCACAGCAGATGTTGAAGATATCACCTTTGTACTGCGTGAATACGGCGAGGAAAAATTTGCGTGGCGCATTGCTAATGCTATCGTCGCACAGCGGCAAGAGCAGCCATTACTCCGCACCGCAGAACTGGCCGCGTTAATTAGCCAAGTTGTGCCAAAAAGTGCTAAAGAGAAAAAGCACCCAGCAACTCGCAGCTTTCAGGCCATTCGCATTTACGTCAATAGTGAGCTTGAGCAAGTTAATCTTGCGCTGCAAGGTGCTATGGCGGCACTTAAACCCGGCGGTCGGCTTTGTGTGATTAGTTTTCATTCCTTAGAAGATCGCATGGTAAAGCAGTTTATGCGCCGCCATTCAAAGGCGGAGCCAGTGCCGCGTGGCATGCCATTAACCGATGCGCAACTCTACAAAGCTATCCCATTGAAATTAGTGGGAAAAGCTATTATGCCTTCTGCTGAAGAGCTGGCGGCTAATCCTAGAGCGCGTAGTGCAGTGCTGCGCATTGCTGAGAAGCAAGCATTATGACGCAAGTGCAGCTGGTAAAAATCATTGGGCAGGAAATACGCCAACGTCTGTTGGTGATTGTACTGCTGCTCGCTTGTATTTTATCAGCACTAGCTGTGGTGCAAATGTCGCATTTGAATCGGCAGCTTACTATCCAACAAGATCAGAATTATCAAAAACGTGATCAATTAGACACTGAATGGCGCAATTTATTATTGGAGCAGCGAGCGCTCGCTGAACATAGCCGGGTTGAAGAGATTGCCCGGCGTCAACTGAATATGCAGCGACCAAGTGGTCAGCTTGATATTACGGTGGCCTTGCCATGAAGCGTCCTGTCAAAAAGGCTCAAGCAAAGAACAAAACGCAACCAGCCGTCCAAGGCTGGCGTTTTGCTTTTGTGCTGGTCAGCATTAGTGCAGTCTTTGTTGCCTTGGTTGCTCGAGCAGCCTGGTTGCAGGTGCTGGAACCCGATATGTTAGTGACACAGGGAGATTTACGCAGTTTACGGGTAGAGTCTGGCCAAGTCATACGTGGGATGATTTTAGATCGCCACGGCGAAGCGCTAGCGGTGAGTGTGCCTGTGCAAGCGATTTGGGCAGATCCGAAAGAAGTCATTGAACGCAGGGCTACCGGAGATGAACGCCGCTGGCATGCCCTTGCCGAAATTTTGCAGTTAACACCACAGCAGTTAGCTGATCGCATTGGCGATAATCCGCAGCGTCGTTTTGTGTATTTGCAGCGGCAAGTTAATCCTGCGGTGGTCGATTATGTGCGTAAGTTAAGAGTACCTGGTATTCATTTTCGGCAGGAGTCGCGTCGCTTTTATCCAGCGGGAGAGGTGATCGCTCAGCTTATTGGCTTTACCAACGTAGATGATGTAGGTGTGGAAGGGTTGGAAAAACGCTTTAACGATTTGCTTACGGGTACCGCCGGTCGGAAGGTTTTCCGTAAAGATGCTAAAGGTCGAGAAATCGAAGTTTTGGAGCGGGAAGATGCGCAAGAACCTGCAAATATTCAATTAAGTATTGATCAACGCATTCAAGCCGTTGCCTATCGCGAATTGAAAAAAGCGGTACTTTCTAATGGCGCGGCTTCAGGCTCCGCCGTGGTGATTGATGTGTATACCGGTGAAATATTGGCGATGGTCAATAGCCCCTCATTTAATCCGAATAATCGAAGAAATACCCCTGTTTATCGGTTTCGGAACCGAGCTATTACTGATACTTTCGAACCCGGCTCGACCATGAAACCCTTAGCAGTGCTGAGTGCTTTGGAGTATGGCTCAGCGAATTTAGATACCCTTGTTAATGTTAGCCCTGGTTTTATGCGCATAGGGGGGAGCTGGGTTAGGGATCCGAATAACTATGGCACTTTAAGCCTGACGGGTATTGTGCAGAAATCCAGTAACATGGGGGTAGCTCGTTTAGTGCTTGAGGTGCCCCAGCAGCATGTGATTGGCTTATACCATAATGTGGGGCTAGGTCAGGATTCCGGTGCTTCCATAATTGGCGAAAGTACCGGTATTTTTAGCTTTCGGCAACGGTGGTCGGATTTTGAGCGCGCGACTTTTTCTTATGGCTATGGTCTGTCAGTCACGGCGGTGCAATTGGCTCGTGCCTACGCCACCATTGCTAATGGCGGTATCAATCGGCCGTTAAGTATTTTAAAAGTCAATGAGCCGGAGCCTGGTGAGCGTGCCTTAAAAGCCGAATATGCTCAAGCCATGCTAGAAATGATGGAAGCCAGTATTGCGCCGGGCGGGACCGCTACTCGGGCGCAAATTCAAGGTTATCGTGTTGGTGGTAAAACAGGTACTGCGCGTAAAGCTGTGGCGGGCGGCTATGGTGATGATTATATCGCTTCTTTTGCCGGTGTTGGACCTATTAGTAATCCACGCTTAGCCACTGTGGTGGTGATTAATGAACCTGCCGGTGACTTTTATCATGGTGGTGAAATTGCCGCGCCGGTATTCGCCAATATTATGGGCGCTGCCATGCAATTACTAAACTTGCCACCAGATGCTCACACGCTGCCTAGAATCACTGCAGTGCGCGGAGGTCAAAATGCCGGTTAATAGTCAACAATGGTTAGGGCCGTTCTTACCGGCAGTGCCGAATGTAGTACTAAACCATTTACGCATTGATAGCCGGGCGGTAATGCCAGGCGATGTTTTTATCGCGCTGCCGGGTACTAAAAGCGACGGAAATTTATATATTGAGCAGGCTTTGCAGCAGGGCGCTGCCTTGGTGCTTACTAGTCAGGGAGCGCATGGCGATCATCGCATCCAGCGACTCCCTGAGTTAGCGGCACTGTTACCTGAACTGGCCGCAAACTTCTATGGCAAGCCACAGCAGCAGTTAACGCTAATCGGTGTAACGGGCACCAATGGAAAATCGTCGGTAAGCTGTTTTATTGCGCAATTAGCGGCACAACTTGGCATTAAAAGCGCCGTAATTGGTACCTTGGGCTATGGTGACTGGCAGCAGTTAACACCGCTTAACAATACCACCCCGCACTTTATTGATTTACAGCGTATTTTTGCAGAGCTGGTTGCTGACGGTGTCCGTTTAGTGGCGATGGAAGTCTCTTCACATGCTCTAGTACAACAACGCGTAGCCGGTTTATCTTTTGCAGCCGCGGTGTTTACCAATTTGAGCCGCGATCACTTAGATTATCACGGCACTATGCAAGCTTATGCCGCGGCAAAAGCCTTGTTATTTAAGCCTGAACAAAGCGCTTTAGCTGTTTTAAATTTATCGGATGAAACAGCCCGATCTTATGCAAGCGCTATGCAGCTGCCTGTTTATACCTATGGTTCAGCCGCATTTTGTCATAATCAGCCCTCGGCTTTGAGTTATCAGCAGATAGTGCCTAACTTGCAGGGAACGCTGTGTCAGTTAGCTTTTGAAGAGCAACAAATTCAATTGCAATTGCCGTTACTCAGTGAATTTAATGTCCAAAATGCCCTGGCTGCGATTCGATGTTTACAAGCTTTGGGTCATCCGTTAGCGGCTTTACTGCAAGCTGCTGGCCAATTATTACCCGTTGCTGGACGCATGGAGCAGTATGCTTTGCCAACAGGGGCTTTGGCCGTTGTAGACTATGCACATACCCCAGATGCATTACAACAAACCTTAAGCGCATTGCGACGGCATTGCTCAGCACAGCTTTGGTGTGTTTTCGGTTGTGGTGGCGACCGAGATAAAGGTAAAAGACCGCTGATGGGGCAGTTGGCAGAGCAGTTAGCAGATCAGGTTATTTTAACGTCCGATAATCCTCGAACTGAGGATCCGTTGCAGATTTTACAAGACATCGCCGCAGGCATTGCAAAGCCCGAAAATGTGCAGCTCATTGTCGATAGGCGTTTAGCCATCAAACAAGCCATGCTCGCCTTACAGCGAGGCGATATCCTGTTAATTGCGGGTAAAGGGCATGAAACAGAACAAATTATTGGTACAACTGCGCATCACTATGATGAACGCGCTTATGTGCAGCAGTTAGTGGCGGAGTTGGCATTATGATTAAGCTACCATTATCTGAGATTGCTGAGCTGTTAGCCGCGCCGTTATATGGGCCTGACGTGCTGATTGATGCCGTTAGTACAGATAGTCGCACCTTACAAGGTGCGGTGTTATTTGTTGCGCTTAAAGGCACTCATTTTGATGGTAATCGTTTCTTAGCAGAGGTTGCTGCTAAGGGGGCAGTTGCGCTAATTTGTAGTGAAGCGCCTCCGGCGACTGTCACTATTCCTTATATTCTGGTGCCAGATGGCCGCCAGGCTCTAGGTCAGTTAGCGGCGGCGGTTAAAGCAAGGCTCGCCCCCAAAACGGTCGCTATCACTGGCAGTGCTGGCAAAACCACCGTAAAAGAAATGTTGCATGCAATTTTAAGCCAAGCTGCCAGCAGTAAAACATCGCAGCATACCCAAGAGACGGTACTGGCAACGGCCGGAAACTTTAATAATGACATCGGTGTTCCTCTGACATTATTACGTTTAACAGAGCAACATCGTTATGCGGTGCTTGAGCTTGGCGCCAACCACCATGGTGAAATTGCGTACACTACCGCCTTAGTAAAACCTGATGTGGCATTAATTACCAATGCTGCTGCGTCGCATCTTGAAGGCTTCGGTGATATTTATGGTGTGGCACGAGCTAAGGCGGAGATTTATCAAGGCTTAGCCGCTAATGGTGTTGCCATCGTATCGCTAGACAATACCTACAGCGATTATTGGCTACAGCAAACGCAGGCCTTATCATTGGTGACATTTAGCCTAGATAAACCGACTGCGGATTACTATGCCAGTGCGGTGC
>CAZNXI010000147.1:6481-7722 GCA_964577005.1 uncultured Rheinheimera sp. | reverse complement strand
TCAACAGCAGCGGCGTTAATAGCAGCAGTACACTGAGGGTTACGCCAGTACCAATTAATAACCAGCGAACAGAACGAGACGCGACTGCACTCATTTTAAGGCTCCGGTGATATGTTGATAACGCTGCTGCAAGCCATTAATTAAAAACAGTAAGACGAGTGACGCTAACAGAACCACGCTAGCAATAGCTGCCGCAGCGGCATAGTCAAACTCTTGTAACCGCACAAAGATCATTAAGGAAGTGACTTCGGTTTGCCAAGGTAAATTACCGGCAATAAAAATCACCGCACCAAACTCGCCTAAACTGCGGGTAAAAGACAAGGCGGTGCCGGTTAGTAGCGCAGGTTTTATCTCCGGCAGGATCACGCGATAAAACGTCTGTATTGGGCTGGCGCCTAAGGTAGCAGAAGCTTCTTCGTATTCGGGGCCAAATTCTTCTAATACCGGCTGCACCGTGCGTACCACAAAGGGCACACTGGTGAAGGTCATTGCCACCACAATACCTAGCCAGGTGTAGGAGACCTTGATATCCCACAGCGCCAAATACTGACCAAACCAACCTTGGGTAGAAAATAACGCCGCGAGGGTTAAACCTGCCACGGCGGTGGGTAAGGCGAACGGCAGATCCATTAGGCCATCGAGCAATAAACGGCCTGGGAAACGGTAGCGCGTTAAAATCCAGGCCATTAATAGGCCAAAAAATAAATTAAACACACTGGCAACCAGCGCAGCAGATACCGTAACTTTATAGGATGCCACGACACGTGGATCGCTGATAATGGCCCAGTATTCAGGCAAAGTAAGCTTAGCGGTTTCCATTACTAGCCCCGTTAAGGGCAGTAAGATCACTAAGCCAACAAAGAACAAGCTGCTGCCTAAACTTACCGTAAAACCAGGCAAGACCCTTTTACTGCGCTGCTGTGCCATAATTAACGCCGACCTTCCGCCAGAAGTTTATCTAATTCAGCATTATTGCCAAAATGCGCAGTATTCACTTGCTCCCAGCTACCAAAGGTTTCTTCTACAGTAAACAGCGTAGTGGCCGGAAATTGCGCCGCAGTTTCATTCACCACGGTTTCGTTGTGAACACGATAGAAGTAGCTCGCTAACACACGCTGCGCTTGCTCGGTGTATAAAAACTCTAGATAGGCTTTCGCTTCTTTCTCAGTGCCGTTACGAGCGATATTGCGATCAATCCAAGCCACTGGGAATTCGGCTAAGATATTGTTTTTTGGTACCAC
>CAZNXI010000147.1:0-6381 GCA_964577005.1 uncultured Rheinheimera sp. | reverse complement strand
AAAAACGCCATGGTGGAGTAATAAGGTGAGCTGTTATTCGCTAAGCGTTCGCGCCAATTTTCAGGTAATAACTTGCCGCGCTGATGCAAAATATCAATATCCGTGCTTTGGTTAAAGGTCACCACATCTGCTCGTAAGCCTTGAATAATGGCTTGCGCTTGGCGTGATGAACCACCATGCGATTGATTAATTTTAAGGGTTTCACCGGTTTGTTGTTGCCAGTGCGCAACAAACAATGGGTTGATTTCCGCGAACAGTTCACGGGCGATATCATAACTGCTATTCAGCAGTTCTTTAGCAATAAGCGGCGTGCTGACTAAGCTGCTGCTCAGTAAAACGGTAGCAAGAATAAGTTTACGCATATAAAACTCCGACAAAAAAGTAATGTCTGCAGTTTAATATGCGCAAGAGTTACTACAAGTGGTTTTATAAGGCTATTTAGTTATATAGCATACACGGATGCTATAAGGCTTAGCCTGAATGACGTTTAAACTTGGTTTCGAGAATAACGGAAGAGGTGGTGCGTTCGACGCCGTCTAAATTGCCAATGTCATCCAATAAATGACTGAGTTGCTCGGTGCTTTGTGCTTGCACTATCGCGATCAAATCGTATTCGCCGCTGATCGCATAAAGCGCTGAGATTTGTGGCATTTGCCTAAGCTCGCTATTGGTTTTTGTCGTCAGCTTTTGCTTTACTTTAATACTGACATGGGCAGCAACGAGGTTTGCAAGATAGCTTTCGCCCAGCTCCAAGGTAAAACCTTTAATCACACCATTATCTTGGAGCTTTTGCAGTCGACTTTGCACGGTGGCGCGCGACAAGGATAAGGCTCTGGCCAGATCAGAGATACTTGCGCGACCATCTCGTTGCAACAGAGCTAACAGCTTTTCGTCTTCCTTATTGAGCATTTTGCCAAACGACCTTATCAATTTGTGTTTTTTGCTAAGTAAATTGTTCAAAATGATACTGCAATTTGACTGTTGTGACCAATATAATGGCAATTATTCAGCGTTATTTTTGATTTGCTTAGACGAGGCGCCATTTTATGTTACTGATCCGGCCTATTACATCGGCTGATTTTGCCGCCTTGAAACAGATTGCGATTGAGTCTGGCCATGGCTTTACCTCGTTACCAGTGCACGATGAGCGGTTATGGGAAAAAATCCATCACGCCGAAGCGAGCTTTGCGGCTGAAGTAAATGCCCCTGGCGATCAGGGCTATTTATTTGTGTTGGAAGATACGCTAACAGGCGAAATTGTTGGCACCACGGGTATTGAAGCTGCGGTGGGTTTGCACAATCCTTTGTATCATTTTCAGCAAAATATGGTGATTCATCATAGTGCTGAGTTGAATGTGATGAATCAGTTACGCACCTTGACCTTATGTAACGATTACACCGGCACCTCAGAAATTTGCACTCTGTTTTTGCGCGAAAGTTATCGGCGTAATCACGCGGGGCGTTTTTTATCCAAAGTCCGTTTTTTATTTATGGCTGAGCATCCCAAGCGCTTTGCCGAGAAAGTGATTGCTGAAATGCGTGGCGCTACAGATGAGCGTGGGGAGCCACCGTTTTGGGGCTGGTTACAGCAATTATTTTTAACCATTGAGTTTCCTGAAGCCGATAAGCTGATTGGGGTGGGTAAGAAATCCTTTATTGCGGAATTAATGCCACGCCACCCGATTTATGTTGGCTTGCTGCCAGCTGCTGCGCAACAGGTGATTGGTCAGGTGCATGAAAATACTAAGCCGGCCTTAAAAATGCTAGAAAGAGAAGGCTTTAAACATCGCGGCTATATCGATTTATTCGATGCGGGGCCGACAGTTGAAGCAAATTTAACTGATATTCGTTCTGTGGCGTCAAGTCGCAAAGTACCGGTCAAGGTTACCTCAGTACAAGGTGATCATACCTTGGCTGTGGCGAATACTGCAGTAAAAGCGTTTAGGGCCAGTTTTGGCAAACAAGCCCGCTTTGATGAGGCTACGGGTGAATTATGCTTAAGCCCAGATTTTGCGGCGGCGTTGCAATTACAAACCGGCGATTTAGCGCGTTTTATTAATCTGGATCAGAATTAATGTCGCGACGGGTTATTACAATAAGTAAGGTATTCACAGGGGATTGAACATGCATACTGATGTTAAAGCGTTATTTGAAAATTTATGGCAAAACTATTTATCAGTTACACCTTCGGCTAAAAAGGTACACGCCTTATTAGGTTCTTCACAGCAAGATGATGTAATTAATGACCACATTGCGCTTCGTACTTTTAATTTGCCGAAAGTGTCTTTAGAGAAGTTAGCCGCACACTTTTTAGCTTTGGGGTATAAAGAATGTGGTGAATACCATTTTGAAGCGAAAAAGCTCTATGCCAAGCATTTTGAACATGCAGATACAGCCTTACCCAAAGTCTTTATCTCCGAGCTATTGCTGGATAAATGTTCAGCTGAATTAAAGTTGACCATTGAAGCCTTAGTGGCGCAGATGCCAGAAACCGCTGTTACAGCAGATAACTTTTTATACTCTGGTACGCACTGGCAAGTTGACCGTGCAACCTATGAGCGGCTGTTAGCTGAAAGCGAATATGCGGCTTGGGTTGCGGCTTGGGGTTACCGTGCTAACCACTTTACAGTCAGTGTCAATTATTTACAGAATTTTGCATCGCTAGAGCAAGTGAACGACACGTTGAAAACCGCCGGTTTCTTATTGAATACTTCAGGTGGTGAAATAAAAGGCACGCCAGAGGTATTTTTAGAGCAATCTTCTACCTTGGCGGATATTGTGCCTGTGGCCTTTTCTGATGGCGAAGCGAAAATTCCAAGTTGCTTCTACGAGTTTGCTCGTCGCTATACCTTACCAAATGGTGAGTTGTACACAGGGTTTGTAGCGGCGTCTGCCGATAAAATCTTCGAAAGTACCAACGCGCGTTAATGATTTAGGTTTTCCCAACCTTTGCCCTGTGGTGTCAATCACAGGGCTTTTTTGTATCTAGTGCCGATAACGGCCGCATGTTAGACTGCACTACAAGTAAGTACTAAGCGATAACCCTATGACTGAATACGAAAAAATGCTCTCAGGACAGTGGTATAATCCTTTGGATGCTGAGCTTAGGCAATTACGACTACAAAGTCGCGAACGTTGTAATAAATACAATGCAACGGGCGCTAGCCATGTGAAACAGCGGCGTTTATTACTCGCAGAGCTGTTGGGACAGGTTGGGCAAAATCTGTTTATCGAACCGCCGTTTTTTTGTGATTATGGCCAGCACATTACGGTAGGTGATAATGTGTTTTTTAATTTTAATTGTGTGTTGCTTGATGTGGCGCCGATCAGCATTGGCAATAATGTGTTTTTTGGCCCTGCAGTACAACTTTACACCGTCAATCATCCGATGGACGCTGAGGAGCGACGCACAGGCATAGAGCTGGGAGCAGCCATTACCATTGGTAATGATGTGTGGCTGGGTGGTGGGGTGATTGTTTGCCCAGGTGTAACGATTGGCGATAGCGTGGTGGTTGCCGCTGGCGCTGTCGTTAGTCATGATCTTGCTGCCGATGGGCTTTATGCTGGAAACCCAGCCAGATGGATAAAATCGCTTAATACAGCAAACACTTAACTAAAAGTTTGCTGGTTTAATGCAAACTTTATTACTCTGGCTATACTTGAGATGTTAATAACAACGGTAGAGAAAAAAATGAAAAAACTTTTAATAATTGCTGGCTTAGCCATGAGTTCCTCGGTAATGGCGCAAGAAAACATTGCGGTATCCTTATGCTCTTTTGTGGCTGAAGATAACCGTAATCAGGTGCGTAAGGTGTTATCGGATAATAAACTGAATATGCGGAACATCTACTCGAATGTTCGTTGTAACAATCAAAGTTTATTACAATTTGCTATCCGCAATGATGCGCTGGATACGGGTACCTTTATTATTAAGCAAATGCCAGCCAAAATCTTAGCTGATGCTAACTATGAAGGCTGGGCAGCTGACAACGGCTTTGGCGATAATCCATTAGTTAATATTATCAAAACGCGTTTAGGCGAGTAATACCGTTAAAGCTTCCCACTTGAAAGATCCGCGTCGAGCTTGGTGTTAACCAAGCTCGCTTTCAACTCCAGCTTACTTTTAGCGTGTTTATTGTATTGCGCTTAGTTGCCGCTACTCCTGCTGGTGTTGTGTCATTACTTGTTACAATTCTGCATACGACAATTCGCTTTGCCTTAGATCTATTTGTTGCTATTTTACGTTTACCTCTTTAGGTTAACCTTATAACTAGCGTAGAAATGAAAGGAGTCGCAATGCGCCACTCGGTTTTATTACCGTTTTTTTTGCTTGGGATCAATCTGTTGCCGAGCGCAAAACTAGCCGCTTTTGAGATGGATAAAGTTCAGGTGCCTTTAACCCATCCAGCGAATGGCAGTTTAATGGTGTTAGCAGAGCAGCAGCAATTAGTGGTGTCTGGTTTTAGTCAGTTCGAGCGTTGGTTAACAGCGGTAGATTTAACGGATTTTACGTCGCGTGCTTTGCCTATGCCGACAACTAGCCAATTTTTTGATCAAGCGACCTTAGCCAACTATACCGCGCCGCAACTAGTTTTGCTGACCACCAATGGCATCTATCATTACGCTAATCTGAAAACAGGCGAAGAATCCAGCCTGCGGCGATTAGTGGCAACCCCTTCCATTTTTAGAGTGGTCGATGGGGTGCGCTTACGTCAGCGCAATTTGGGTGTGAGTCTTGGTAGTGGTTTAACCGATTTTTTAATTCCTGATTTTGAGCATGTACATCTTTATCGGCAGCAGGCCGATGGTCAATTTCAGCATTACCCTTTGCCAGTACCGGCACGCATTCAAACATGGAATAATAATCGCGCCGATTACTCAGGGCGGCGGCATTATGTATTAGATGTCAATCAGGATGGGTTAGCCGACTTAGTCTTTTTACAGCAAGGCGGCTTTACAGTATTTTTACAGGCAGAAGATGGCAGTTTTAGTATCAGCCCGGTTTATCCTGATTGGCCATTAGCGTTATCTACTGAGCAAGAGGCTGATCAACGCTCCGACGCAGGACGTAACTACAGTGGCCAACAAATTCGTAGCGTTGAAGCGATCACCGATTTGGATGGCGATGGTTTAGTGGATATTGTCGTGAATGTCGAACTTATTGCCGATGCCTTGGAACGCAGTAGTCGCTTTGACATTTATTTTGGTCAACAATCGGCATCTGGCCTAACGTTTTCGAATACGCCAGAGACACAAATTGTGTTGGATTCGGTTCCGACTGAAGTGGTTATCGCCGATTTTAATGGCGATGGTCGGCAAGATTTTTATATTCCCACCACAAAAATAGGCGTGTCGACGATAGTGCGTGTGCTATTGCGCGGCAGCGCTAACTTAGATGTGGATTTTTATTTGCTGTCGGCGCAGCGGCGTTATGCGGCTAAAGCGGATTTTCGGCAACAAGCAAAAATTGATGTCAGTATTAGTAATTTACGCTTTGATATGCCGTTATTCGAGCTGATCGACTTGCAGGGAACGGGCAAAAAATCGCTGGTATTAGGCGAGTCTGGCAAAGAGTTACGCTTTTACGGTCCGGATAGTACTAGATTATTTAACCGAAGCAGTGAGCGTGTGGCCTTACCTTTGCCGCGTGATGCCAGCCGGGTAAAAGTATTTGATTTAAACACGGATGGTAAAGAAGATTTGGTGTTGCCCTTTGATAGCTTAGATACTGAAGGGCAACGCAATCAACTGATTTTACTGTATAGCCGATAACAGGATTTTATTCAATTAGGCTTAGGATATCCGAGACTAAATCGTCCATCGCTAATAAGCCCACCAGCTGGTTATCACTGGTAACCAGCAGGCGTTTCAGCCGGTGTTGACTCATCATAGCGGCAGCATGTTTAACCGCTAATTTCGGGCTGACGGTAATCGCAGGTTTGACACAAACATCATAAACATTGATTAGATCGATATCACCTTCTTCGGCGATGATGGTTTTTAAAATATTGGTATAGGTAATTAACCCGTACGCATCATGCTCGTTTTGTCGATCGACAACCAGTGATTTAATATTATGCTTCTTCATTAAGCTTAATGCTTCGCGTAAGGTGCTAAAAGGCGAGATGGTGATAACCGCGGTTACCATTAAATCCTGCACAAGTTTTAAAGACATGCTGAGCTCCTAATCTTGTTCACGTAGATGTTGTTCAAACTTCATAACTTGTCCCATATCTAATCCGGTGAGATGATCGATTGGAACGGTAAAGGCGATACCACGCGACTTACCTTCTTGTACCAGAATATGCTGCATCTTTTTCAAAATGGGCATCGACAAATGTTTAGCAACAACCATTAATAACACTGACTGACTGCCTTCAA
>CAZNXI010000146.1:0-7724 GCA_964577005.1 uncultured Rheinheimera sp. | reverse complement strand
TTAAAACACTGGAATACCTTACTGCAGGTCAATGCCACGATTCAGGCTATTCCGGTATTAAGTAACGGCTTATTAGATTTAGACGCCTTAGCGGCATTATTACCCCAAGCCGCCTTGGTTTGTACTATGGCGGCGAACAATGAAACCGGTGTGCGTCAGGATCTTACTGCCATAGAGCAAGTGATCCGCCGGATCAAACCCGATGCGTATTGGTTAGTTGATTGTGTACAGGCCTTAGGAAAAATGTCACTGCAGTTAGCCGCCACCAGCATTGATTATGCGCCTTTTAGTGGCCACAAACTGTATGGGCCAAAGGGGATTGGTTTTTTATATGTTAGAGCCGGAGCGCCTTACCGGCCATTAATTACCGGTGGCGGTCAAGAAGGTGGCTTGCGTTCTGGTACCGAAAATTTACCAGGGATTGCGGCTTTAAAAGCGATTTTCACTGAGTTATTAAAGACCGAACAAAGTGCCTTTTGCGCCGAGCCTACGTTATGGCAGTATCGCAGCCAACTGCTTAGCGCGTTAAAAACCGTATTTCCGGCCTTAGTCTTAAATAGCGATGCACCTTATATCATTCCAACCACCCTGAATTTCTCCGTACCAGGCTTTTTTGCTAAAGATATCTTGGATTTATTTGATGCAGCAGGGATCAGGGTTAGCTCGGGTTCAGCCTGCAGTTCCAAAGTAACGGGCAGCTTTGTATTAGATGCGATGGGCTTAGAGCGTTGGCGTAGCGAAGGTGCTATCCGCTTATCTTTTGGCCCAGCCATGACCGCGCAAGAATGTCAGGAAGCTTGTGAACGTATCACTGGCCTTGCTAAAGTTGTGCGTCAGCATTGTTTAGTGCTAACGGATGCGGATCCGCTAAATATCCCCAGTGATGACGGCTTGTATCAATTTAAATATGATGCGTGTTGTAGCTATTTGCTTATTTGTGCCCACAGTCGTCAAGCCATTATCATTGACCCCGTTTTGCCGCTGGCAGAGCGTTTTGTGAATATTATTCAGGGGCAGGGTTTGGCCTTGGTTGCGGTATTGGATACCCATTTACATGACACGGCCAATCACGCTGCGACCTTGTTACGCCAGTTATTAGCGCAAAATACTGCGCAAGATGCATTAGGCTGGCCGCTGGCGGAAACGCAATTGACACTGGGTGCTTATCAGTTAACGCGGATCGCGACGCCAGGGCACAGTAATCAAGCCAGTAGTTATCTGTTGTCCTATCGGCAAACATTAAAAGCCGCCTTTGTGGGAGATTTATTATTACCCGGAGGCATTGGTCGCACCGATATGCAGGGCGGCGATGCGATTGCATTGCAGCAAAGTTTACAAAAGCTTTCACAGCAGTTATCTCCAGAGACGCTGATATTTTCTAGTCACGACTATGCGCAGCGGTTTGTGACAACACTGCAGCAAGCGATAGCAGAAACACCGCTACTCGAACCCATATTGGCAGGGCGTGACTTAACCGAATGGCAACAGCGGTTAAATGAGCAAGCGCTATTACTGCAACAAGCCAGTTCGCACCTTTGTGGCTTGGTTGAAGTCAGCAGCCAAGATGCGATAGCCTTAGTGCAGCCTTCACAGCTGCCGCATTTGTTACATGAGCAGCCGCTGCTTGTGTTGGATGTACGCGAACCCTATGAGCAAAGTGCGGGGGCCTTAGCGAATTATCTACCCGTCAAGGCGGAGGTGTTACAACTGCCGTTATCGAGACTCTGTGATGCGGTGCTGCATGACAAACTGCAAGTCACCCAGCCCTTGTTGCTGGTATGTCGCAGTGGTAATCGCAGTTTATTAGCGGCGCGGGTGTTACGTCGCTTAGGCTTTACTCAGCTGTGGAATTTACAGGGTGGCGTAGCACTACTCAGCTAATCTCCAACAAAAGCCCAAAAAAAACGCCGGCAAAGACGGCGTCAAAGCTGCATCATCGAACACAAAACTAGTAAAAGAACTGCTGGAGTGGGTTAAGTAAACGTACTAAGCCTTTATTAAATTTCAGTGGCGCACTGAGTACCGATAAACATAAACAATCTTCATCGGCTTTAGTGTGTGGCGTATGGGTATCAACCGGTGAATTAATCAATAAATCGCCTGCACCGTATTCGCCATTTTCGTCACATATTTTACCACTTAGTACCAGCGTAAACTCCATGCCTAAGTGCGTGTGATTAGGGATCTCGGTGCCTTTATCGATGTAAAGCAAAGAAACATGCGCCTTATCACCGGCCGGAAGCTTTGCGGTGGCGATACCACCGAGTTGTAACCATTTACCATGCTGCTGCGCTAAGCGACTTAACGCACGTGGGATCTTAAACTGACGCTCATTAATGGTCACAGTAACAGTGTCATGCAGCATTTTTGTCGCAGCTTTTGTTTGAGGCTCCTGCGAAGTAATGAACGCGAGCATCTGTTCAAAATCACTGTCTTGCGTATTCACTGCTGGCTGTAATTTAGCTAACTGACTACCCTGATCGTTATGCAAATCTTGGCATAAACGCTGACAGTGAGGGCAAAGGTCAATATGAGTAGCAACTGCAAGTGCCACATCAGCAGATAAGGTGCCTTCAACATATTGTTCCATAAGCATAATGCCTGGATGATATTTAACTGCGTGTGTCATCTAATGCCTCTCTCAACCGATCCAGAGCCAATCTGATTCGTGATTTTACTGTGCCAAGCGGAATGTCTAGCTCGTCAGACACTTCCTGATGGGATTTTTCTTCTATATAAACTTTTTGCATCACTAAACGTTGAGCAGGGGGTAAAGCATCAAAATGTGGTGCTAACTTCTCACTTAACAACATGGTTTCCCATTTGTCGTTGGTAGAATCTTCCTGCTCAGGGTAATCACCATCAGCCCATAAATCATCAGCACTGATGTCATCTTTTCTGCTTTGTTTTTTACGTAACATATCAAAGCGGACGTTACGCGCAATGGTAAAAATCCATGTCGAAGCGCAGCCGCGGCTAGCATCGAATAAACCAGCTTTTTTCCAAACGTTTAGCATGGTGTCTTGCACCATTTCCATGGCTTGTTGCTCATTACCAAACATTTTCATGCCAAATGCTTTTAATCTTGGCGCAAAATAGTTAAATAAATCAGCATAAGCTGCTTTATCTGCATTTACCGCAACAAAGGTCAGTGCATCTTCCCATTGGCCAACACGAATGTTTGGCTCGGCACTTATTGTCATACGGTCTGGCATCCTCGTCGTTACTATCGAGTTGTCATGATGCCCTGTTAGCACGGTAGATTCCAACATATTTGTTCTTTCCCGGCGTTAAAGTAGGTGATTTGGTCTGCAACTTTATACGCAAGCTGATCAGGGCTGGATTAACTTTTTTAAAAATAAAAAATCGAATGGATATGGCGATTTTTTGCAATATACTTTCTATTAAATGTGATTAAACTGTGTCCAATACCATCGTGGAGGATACGTTATGAAAAACATCTTAGTGATTAAAAGTTCTATTAGTGGTGAAAAGGGTCAGTCAAACCAGTTAATCAGTCATTTGCTGGCTGCAGCTGCAGTGACGAGTGAAACAATCACTGCAATTGACTTAAATACCAAGCCATTCCCTCATTTAGAGATGAGTGAAATTGCCAGTTGGATGACTGCAGCAGAAGACAGATCGCCGGAACAACAAGCCCTAGCTGCGTTATCTGATGAACTGATTGCAAAGGTCAATGCAGCAGATGCTTTAGTCATTGGTGTGCCAATGTACAACTTTGCTTTACCCAGCCAGCTAAAAGCGTTATTTGATCGGTTAGCCCGTGTCGGGGTGACCTTTAAATACACCGAGCAAGGCCCAGTGGGTTTAATAGCTGATAAGCCTGTAATCTTTGTGTTAAGCCGTGGCGGTGTCTATGCCAATAGCCCAGCAGATAGCCAAGTGCCGTTTTTAACCACTTTCTTTAATTTTATTGGTTTAAAAAACCTGCACTTTGTTTACGCAGAAGGCTTAAACATGGGGTCAGAAGCGGCTGAAAAAGCCACCCTTGCAGCACAGCAGCAACTTAACGATCTCGCCAAGCGCTTATTTGCATAATGATCTGAGTTTTACCAACAAAACCAGCTGCGGCTGGTTTTGTGTTTTTTGCCGTAAACTAGTGGTATTGCATCGCAATCTGTTGCGTTATTTTGCGCGGCTTTGTATAACTTAGCGTCTTTTGCAAAATAAGTATAAAACTATGAAAATCTTCCACAAAGCAGTAGTTGCGCTCAGTGTCAGCGCACTGTTATGGCAAAGTGCCCCACTTGCCGCCAAGACTGAACCGCAAACTTGGTCGAAAGAAACCATTTCTATTAGCCAAACCAATCCAATCGACCCTAGCATTCGCTTAACCATGGAACAAATCATGGCCGATCCTGATTGGCTGGGTAGACAACCTGAAACGGCGTTTTGGGCGCCAGATGGTTCTACTATCTATTACCAACGTAAGCGTGAGGGCAGTGAATTACGTGATTGGTTTGCTCGGCCATTAGCGGCTGAAGGTAATGGTGAGCTTGTAAAACTGGCGCATTGGCATCAAATGGGGGCGGAGCAACTGGCTTATAATGCGGATCGCAGTAAAGCCGCCTATGTGTTTGAAGGCAATATTTTTGTGCTGCAAAATGGCGAGTTATTGCAATTAACGCGCACCAATAGTAGCCAAAGTCGGCCGCAATTTTTATTGGATGGCCGTTTAGTTTATCAACAAGGCTGGAGCTATTTTGCTTATGACTTTAACAACGGTAGCCATACCGAAGTTGTGAGCTTAAAAACCGAAGATGCCCCAAAAGCCCCAGCTGTGCCTGCAAGCTATTTAGCGAAAGAGCAGCATAAACTCATCGAATATGTTGCCTTACAGCACCGTAATCAAAGTGAGCGGCATGCCATGCAGCACCAACTGCGTGCAGAAAATGCCAGTATGGCTGCCGCAGCGGTTTATCTTGGTAAAGGCCGGCAAATCGTGGATGCCAGCTTATCACCCGATGCGCGTTTTATGATTTTAGCGACGCGTAAACAAACTGCGCGTAACGACAAAGATATTATGCCAAATTATATCACCGCTACCGGTGATATCGCGGCGCAGCCGGTGCGAGCTCGCGTCACCGATTTTAAACCTGAACCGCAAAAGTTAATTTTGGTTGACCTTAGCACTGGCGCTCAGCATGAGCTGAGTTACTCGGCTTTACCCGGCTATAACGAAGATGTGCTGGCTGACGTCAAAGCAGAAAACGCTAAAGCGCGTGGTGAGCGTTACAAATCAGGAAAAGTGATCCGAGATATTGGTTTAATGACTGATTGGTATTGGAGTCAAAGTGCCATGCGTTGGCACAATAACGGTAAGCAAGTTGCCGTGATGCTAAAAGCTTTTGATAACAAAGACCGTTGGATAGCTACCGTTGATTTACAGCAAAAGAAACTGGTACCTCAGCATCGTTTACATGACAAGGCTTGGGTGAACTATGCTTTTAACGACTTTGGTTGGTTAAATACAAGCGAAACCTTGTATTTCTTATCAGAGGAAAGCGGTTATTCGCATTTATATACCAAAGCGCTTAACAGCAAAAAAGCCAATAAGCTAACGGCTGGTACCTTTGAAGTTAGCAGCCCAGTGCTTACTCACAACGATCAGTACATTTATTTCACCGCCAATAGTACTCACCCAGGTATCTACAATGTGTACCGTCAGGTTTTAGCAACGGGTAAAACCGAACAGCTGACTAACTTGCTGGGTAGCACTGAGTTTACCTTATCACCGGATGAGCAAAAATTATTACTGCGCCATTCTACCAACTTAATGCCGCCAGAGCTTTTTGTTGCCGACGCCACACCGGGTGCGAGCTTGCGTCAGTTAACCGACACCGTATCTGCTGAGTTCCGCAAATTACCGCTAGTAGCGCCGCAAGTGGTGGCAGTACCATCAAGCCATACGGATCATCCGGTGTTTAGCAAGGTGTATTTTCCAGAGAACTATCAGCAAGGTGACGCGCGTCGTGCGGTAATTTTCAACCATGGTGCTGGTTATTTACAAAACAGCGATTTAGGTTGGTCGGGTTATTTCCGTGAGTTCTTGTTCCATAATTTATTAGTGCAACAAGGCTATGTTGTAATGGACATGGACTTTAGAGCATCGAAAGGCTACGGTCGTGACTGGCGGACTGCCATTTACCGGCAGATGGGCACACCTGAAGTGCAAGATCTGGTTGATGGCGTAGCGTGGTTGGTGCAAAACGCCAATGTTGATCGCAAACGCATCGGCACTTATGGCGGCTCTTACGGTGGTTTCCTAACCTTTATGGCGTTATTCAAAGAACCTGATCTGTTCCAAGCAGGCGCTGCGTTAAGACCCGTTAGTGATTGGGCGTATTACAACCATCCGTACACCTCGAATATCTTAAACACCCCAGATATCGATCCCATTGCTTATGAGCGCAGCTCGCCGATTTATTTCAGCCAAGGATTAACTAAACCGTTGTTAATCAATGCGCCGATGATCGACGATAACGTGTTTTTCCAAGACGTAGTGCGGTTAGTACAGCGGCTGATTGAACAAGAAATTATCCACTTCGAAACCGCCATTTACCCGGTAGAAAACCACGGCTTCCGTCAACCCAGCAGCTGGCTAGACGAATACCGCCGTATCCACCGCCTATTCGAACAAAACCTCTAATTATCCACACGTCTCCGGTACCGGTAAGAGCTCACACCTCCTACCGGTACCGGACACCGGTGCATAAAACCCCACGTTATGCACACGTCTCCGGTACCGGTATGAGCTCAGACCTCCTACCGGTACCGGACACCGGTGGATAAGTTGAAGTCGGTGTCGGCGGTGAAGGTGAGAGGCTGTTGGCTATAAGGTTGCAATAGTGTTAGTTCTGCAGCATGCAGCAGTAAACGAGGAGCGGCGTGATAGATAGGTTCTGGCGCATAAAAGGCGTCGCCCAAAATAGGATGCCCCAGTGCTGCCATATGCACTCGCAGCTGATGAGAGCGACCCGTCACTGGCTTTAATTCAACCAAACTGCAAGTAAACGGAGTCTGTAATGTTTCTGCTAGATCTGTAGATAAGACTTTATACACCGTTTCTGCAGCTTTACCCTCTGGGTGCACCTGTTGCTTGGGAGGATGCAGCGGATCGGCTAACAGTGGCAAGGTGATAATGCCTTCAGCTTGGGCCAAATTTCCTGCAACAATCGCCAAATAGCGCTTTTTTACCAAGCGCTCAGCAAACTGGCGTTTTAATTCGCGCTCAGCTTTACGTCTAAGAGCAAATACTACTATGCCCGAGGTGCTTAAATCCAAGCGATGTACCAATAAAGCGCTGGGATATTCTTGCTGCACTCGGATTAACAATGAATCAGCCAAATGCTCACCACGGCCCGGATTGGTTAAAAGACCACTGGGTTTATTCACCACGATCAGATCTTTATCTTGATAAAGAATTTCTAAAGGTGTTTGTGGTGGCTGATAAACAAAAGACGCTGTCATAACGAACAAAAGCCTGTAAAACCAATATTTGCTGGCAGCTTAGCGGATTTTTGGCTGCTGACAATGCTTTTTTACGGCATAATGGCTGCGTTTACTTTGCTTATTGAGAATCGACATGTCTGCCGCTTTAGACGATCTTGCCATTTTACCGGCCACCGACCAACCCTACGACATTCACTATCAAGATGATGTATTGTTAGTGGTATCAAAACCGAGTCATTTATTAACGGTAC
>CAZNXI010000145.1:0-7728 GCA_964577005.1 uncultured Rheinheimera sp. | reverse complement strand
GCAAGCCCCTTATGGCTTAATAACATTAAAGCCATAGGTACAACACTTTGATAAAGCCATAGCGGCAACTGCAGCCAAAAGGGTAAATTTTGGTTGTTATCAATTAGTGCAAATAGCAAGGCTAACACTAAGGCGATGGTAAAAAAGTAGCGAAGGGGCGAAATATCGCCGAAATCGAAAGTCTGTTTCTGCATAAAGTCTTGCTTAGTCGTCGCGGCCTAGCCCATTGATGTAAAAGTCTGCCATTTCATACAAAATCCCTATTCGCTGTGCACTATAGCAGCATAATTACAGGGTGTGTTGAAAATCAAATGGGGACGAAAAATGAAATTATATGCTGTAGTGCCAATGCTGTTTTCGGTGCTGTTATTGATGGGTAACGCTCAGGCGCAAGGGTATTATGTTAAGCCCTATGCTGGCTTAAGTTATATGAATGATGTCAGTGCAACGCGCCAAGCGGACAATATTAACATTGAGCTTGAGCAAGGCATGGTGTTGGGCGCAGCTTTTGGCTATCGCTACAATAGCAAGCTTGCGGTAGAGCTGGCGTGGGAGTATCGCAGTAACGAAAGTGCCACCCAAGTTGGCAGTACGTTTTATCCTGAGGGCAATTATGCGTCAAATAGCTTTTTTCTAAATGGGATCTACTTTTTTGACAGCTGGGGTAAGGCTACGCCTTACGCAGGTGCCGGTTTAGGTTGGCTGCAAGAAATCGATATTGATTTAGAGTTGGCGGGTGTTGAAACCTCATATGCTAATAGCGGCAATATTGTATATCAGGGATTTGTCGGGTTGGAGTACGCGCTTGCAGCGCGCTGGGTGCTGCATACCGAGTTTCGGCATGCTGGCGGTAAGTCGGGGGATTTACGTAATGAGGCGGGAGCCGATTTGTTAGCGAACCTAAATTACAAACCCTTTACTTGGCAGTTTGGGGTCAAGTACTTATTTTAACCAGCAAGCGGTTTAGCGGTACTAAACGTAAAGATACCGAGCTAGTAGTACCAGACTATTAACCACAAGCTAGACACACCGTGCGAAAACCTTACTGTAGACCAAAGGCGCTGGCCAGCGCCTTTGGTCGTTATCGTTTATGGACAGGCTAAAGCCGGCTCGCTGCTTGCTGCTTGCAACCGTGCATCCAGTAAGCTGAGCTGCAATGCGCCTGCACTGCTGAGGCTAAACACATTGCTAACTTGTGTTAGGTTTAGTCCCTGCGCTTGCATACAGCCAAGATTAATACGCAGTGTTTGCCATTCCCCTTCTGGCATGGCTGCCAAGGCGGGGGCAATATTTTGGCTTGCTTGACACGCTGCACCGCAGTTGATGCCTAAGGTCACCTGATCCGGCACGGTGCCGCGGCGCATTAAGGTAAGTACTAACTGACTGTCTGCGCCCATAAAAGCACGTAAATCTCGTGGGAAGGTGCTATTAAAGCTAAAGCCCGCGACTGCGCTACCTGCTAACTCAAAGCGGCGCGCATCTTCTTGCACTTTGTTATCAAAGGTACGACTACGGATAGCGCCAAATTCTTGCACACTGCTGGTTACTGCTACCCGTTCGTTGCCGCTGAATAATTGTAACTGCCACGGCGAGCGCGGGGCGCGTTCAAATATGACTTGTTCGGCACTGCCG
Source organism: uncultured Rheinheimera sp. (assembly GCA_964577005.1). Lineage (GTDB taxonomy): Bacteria > Pseudomonadota > Gammaproteobacteria > Enterobacterales > Alteromonadaceae > Alishewanella. The sequence continues at coordinate 6,096 of CAZNXI010000145.1, read as the reverse complement.
GCTGCTTCACCACTGTCTTCCGATAATTGACTTGGTAGCTGCTCGGCATCGCCATAACGTAGGCCAAAACCATAAGGTAATAAGGGTTGATACTGACTGTCGCCAAGGTTGACGGTGCTTTGCTGTGGAGTCGCCGGCCAAGAGAAAGACAGCTTGCCGGTAAAGTCATATTGCACAGCACCTTGACTGTCACGCAAAATCACATCGGCAACCCCTTCGCCTTCGCTCCCTGGCAACCATACTGCGACAAAAGCGTCAGAAGCATTCAGTTCAGGGTTCACCCACATTGGCCGACCGCTGATAAAGAGCGATACCACGGGGATCCCTTGAGCTTTTAATTGTTGTAGCAGCGCTAAGTCAGTTTTATTGCCACGCTGAAATTCCAGATTATCTAAATCGCCGTTACCTTCGGCATAGGGCTCCTCACCAAAGACCACGATAGCTACATCTGGTTTTTGCTGAAAACGGCCGTCTGCAGATAATTCCACTTGGCCACCGGCTGCCTGCACTTGGCGGGCAATTCCGGCATAAATTGAGCTGCCACCGGGGAAGTCCGCATTGGTATTGCCCGTGCCTTGCCAGCTAATGGTCCAGCCACCGGCTTGTTGGCCAATATTATCAGCGCCTGGCCCGGTCACCAAAATACGTTGCTGTGGATTTAGCGGTAACAGTTGGTTTTGGTTTTTTAACAGCACCAGCGATTGTCTTACTGCATCACGTGCTACGGCACGATGTTCTGCGGCACCAATCAGCTCGGTTTTACCGGCGAGAGGCCGCTGCGCGGGGCTTGGTTTATCAAATAAGCCAGCGCGCTTTTTCACTCGCAAAACTCGCCGCACCGCATCGTTAACCCGTTCTTCAGGAATGACGCCCTGTTGCACTTGTGCAATGAGGTTGTAGTACAGCGGCTTCCACGCGGCTGTTGGTACCATATATACATCTAAGCCAGCATTGGCAGCTTGCGCACAGTTATCATTGGTACAGCCCGGAATTTGACCATGGCCATTCCAATCACCTACCACAAAGCCATCAAAGCCCATCCGATCTTTCAGTACATCGGTTAGCAGGTAGCGATCGCCATGAATTTTGCTGCCATTCCAACTGTTAAACGAGGCCATCACGGATTGGGCACCGGCTTGTAAACCGCCGACATAACCTTGGGCATGAATGTTAAACAGCTCAGCCTCACTGACTTCGGTATTGCCTTGATCCACACCACCGGTAGTGCCACCATCACCCACAAAATGTTTCACCGTACTGATCACGCGGCGCTCGCTTAAAAAGTCTTGATCAGCAGCCCCTTGCAAGCCCCTGACAATGGCGGCCGCATAGTCATGCACAATTTGCGGGTTTTCAGAATAGCTTTCATAGGTGCGGCCCCAGCGATCATCACGCACAACGGCAACCGTAGGTGCAAATACCCAATCAATACCGGTAGCCATCACTTCGCGGGCGGTGGCTTCGGCGATCTGTTCAATTAAGGCAGGGTTATTTGCTGCGCCTAAGCCAATATTATGTGGAAAAATAGTGGCGCCAATCACGTTGTTGTGGCCATGTACCGCATCAGTACCCCACATAGTTGGGATGGCAATACCATCAACACTGGCGTCCATCGATGCTTGATACATCGCTTCAGCTAAGGCTATCCAATCCGCTGGCGTAGCGTATTTGTTGTCATTTGGAAAAGCGCCGCCGCCATTTAAATAAGAACCAAAGCCATACTTACGCATATCTTCTACTGTGATGTCACGGATCTCAGGCTGAATCATTTGCGCAATCTTTTGCTCCAGCGTCATCTTCGCCAGAAGCTCGGTGATTGCTTGCTCCATAACTGGATCTTGAGCGACCGGTAAGTTAAGCACTGGCCAAAGATCGGTACTAGCCTTTGCTGTTGCGGGCGCCGGTGTTACGCTGCCATTATTCGTTGGCGCTTCTTGGCATGCGGTTAACAGCATGCCACTGCTGGCGGTGAGAATGAACATAGCCATAGTCAGTTTCTTTACTTTCATCCGTTTATTCCTTTGTTACATCAGGCGTTTGCGGGATACAGCCTTTAAGGCCATAGAAGGCGATATACAGATAGCAACACAGTGGCAATAAAAATGCCAGTTGCACGCCGAGGTGATCCGCGAGCATTCCTTGCAGAAGAGGTAAAATTGCCCCGCCCACAATAGCCAAACATAAGATGCCTGAGCCTTGGCTGGTGTATTGCTTTAAACCCGCGATAGCTAGGCTAAAAATCGTGGGGAACATAATCGAATTGCATAAGCCCACCAATAATAACGACCACATGGCCAACTTACCCGAAGAGAGAATGGTGATCGCCAGTAATAAGACGGCCATTAAGGCATTAAAGGCTAAGACCTTGCCAGGGTTGATCTTTTGCATGACCAGCGCGCCAATAAAACGGCCAACCATGGCACCGCCAAAATACCATGAAATGTAATGTGATGCGGCAGCAGCAGACATGCCGCCAATTTCGGGCATGGACAAATAAATGGCTAAAAAGCTGCCGATTCCCACTTCTGCGCCAACATACACAAAAATACCTAAAGCGCCCAACACTAAATGCCGTTGTTTCCAAGCTTCACCGCCCAAAGGAAGTGCTTCTACAGTTTCTTTTTTGCCCATGGCGGGCAGTTTTAGCCAAGCAAACACCACAGCGAGCACGATTAAGCTAGCCGCCAAAATGAGATAAGGCACTTGCACTGTTGATTCGGTAACCGCTCCAGCAACTGGCTGCGGTGCATCCATTCCACCAAAAATCAGCCAAGCACCAAAAAATGGCGCTACCGTAGTACCTAAGGAATTAAACGCCTGCGTCATGGTTAAGCGGCTAGGAGCTGTTTCAGGTTTGCCTAAAACGCTAACATAAGGGTTGGCGGCGACCTGTAAAATGGTGATGCCCGACGCCAAGACAAAGAGCGCAAACAGAAACATGCCGTAAACATGCATAGCCGCGGCAGGCACAAATAATAAACAGCCCGCGCCAGCAATCAATAAGCCTGTCACAATACCCGCTTTATAACCAATGCGACTTACAAGCATGCCTGCCGGTATCGACACCACAAAGTAAGCACTAAAAAAACAAAACTGAATCAGCATGGCTTGGGTGTAATTTAGATCGAACAACAATTTTAAGTAGGGGATCAAAATATCATTTAAGCAGGTAATAAAGCCCCACATAAAAAACAATGAGGTAAGTGCGGTAAGTGCAAAGCGGTAGTTGCTCGGCCCACCGGGTTGCTCGCCAATGCCTGGCGAAGAAATAGGTATCGTTGCCATAATGCTGCCCCTGTCTGATCTGTTTTCATTGACGAGCTGCTAAGCCACGTCTAGTATTAATGTAAGCGCTTTCATTTATAGCATATTGCTGGCTATTGGCAATATTTTTCGGCATCTGGGAACAAGAACAAGATGAAACAGACTGATATGAAACCGATTTTATTACCCAACGATTCAGCGTTGTTACAGCACAGCTTTACCTTTGGCGTTGCCACCGCAGCCTTTCAAATTGAAGGGGCGGCCGCGCTACGCGAACCCTGTATTTGGGATAAGTTTTGTGCTGAACCCGGTCGTATCAGAGATGGTTCAGATGGCTTAGTAGCCTGTGATCACTATCATCGCTGGCGCGACGATCTGGCGCTTATCGCTAGTTTAGGGGTCGATGCTTACCGTTTTTCTATTGCATGGGGCCGAGTGATCCGTGCCGATGGTTCGGTCAATACTGAAGGAGTGGCCTTTTATCTCGCCTTACTTGATGAATTGCAGGCACAAAATATTAAAGCCTATGTCACTCTGTACCACTGGGATCTACCGCAGTATTTACAAGATAAAGGTGGCTGGTTAAATCGGGAAACGGCGTATCGTTTTGCCGAATATGCCGACATCGTCAGTCAAGCCTTTGGCGATCGGGTATATTCTTATGCCACCTTAAACGAGCCTTTTTGCAGTGCGTATTTGGGCTACGAAGCTGGCATTCATGCACCGGGGGTGCAAAATCGGCAAGCTGGGCGACAGGCTGCGCACCATTTATTGCTGGCACATGGTTTAGCAATGCCCATACTGCGGCGTAACTGCCCGCAAGCTTTAACCGGTATAGTGTTAAATTTTAGCCCTTGCTTTGCTGCGACTACCAATGCAGCCGATCAGCAAGCGGCTTGGTTAGCTGATCAGTATCACAACCACTGGTACTTACAGCCATTACTTGAAGGGTGTTACCCCGATTTAAGTGGCCATTTAGCGAGCACGGATCTACCGCAGATACTCGCAGGGGATCTGGACATTATTGCTCAGCCTCTGGATTTCTTAGGTGTCAATTATTACACCCGAACCATCTTTACTGCCCGCGATGACGGTTGGTTTTCTGATGTAAAGCCAAGCCAACCACCTTTGACTGATATGGGCTGGGAGATTTATCCGCAGGGTTTAACAGAAATCCTAGTACAGTTGCAGCAGCGCTATACTTTACCCCCCATCTACATTACCGAAAATGGCGCGGCGATGGTGGATACCCTGCAAGAGGGGAAAATAAATGATCTGGCCCGTTTAGAGTATTACCAACAACATCTACTTGCTACGGATGCCGCTATTCGCGCCGGTGTTGATGTGCGAGGCTATTTTGCTTGGAGCTTGCTAGATAATTTTGAATGGGCTGAGGGCTATGCCAAACGTTTTGGAATAGTGTATGTTGACTACCACACTCAGCAACGCACGGTTAAAGCCAGTGGTTTAGCGTTACAACAGCTATGGTCTAGTCGAAATAAAAAAGCCTAACCTAGGCAAAATCTGCTGAAGCTTTAGCGTGCTCTGCTATTGCTTCTAAGATAACAATAACCGCAACAGGGTTGTGCATCATGCTGACAAAAAAAGAAAAAATAGCGTATGGCTTAGGGGATACCGCCAGTAACATTGTGTTCCAAACGGTCATGTTGTTTCTGACGTTTTTTTATACCGACATCTTTGGTATTTCACCGGCTGTGGTCGGTACCTTATTTTTAGTGGTGCGTATTGTCGATGCCATTACCGATCCACTGATGGGCGCGTTGGCTGATAAAACGCACAGCCGTTTTGGTCAATATCGTCCCTATCTACTCTATTTAGCGCTGCCGTTTGGCTTAATCAGTGTCTTGGCCTTTACTACACCGGATTTAAGCCCTTCAGGTAAAATCTGGTATGCCTTTACTACTTACACCTTACTGATGTTGGCCTATACCGCCATTAATATTCCTTATTCTGCCCTAGGTGGTGCACTCACTGCCGATCCCAACGAGCGGGTGTCGGTACAATCTTATCGGTTTGTATTTGGTATGTTGGGTGGCTTATTGGTTACCGCCTGCACCTTGCCGCTGGTAGCTTGGTTTGGCCAAGGCGATCAAGCTAAAGGTTACCAGCTGACGATTGCTGCCATGAGTGCGTTAGGCGTGGTGCTGTTTGTGTTATGTTTTTTAGGCACTCGAGAACGGGTTGCTAACCCACCAAATCAACAGCTCACCCTGCAAAGTGGCCTGCAGACCCTTTGGCAGAATTCGGCTTGGCGTATATTAAGTTTGGCGGCATTAATTTTATTAATCGGCATGGTGCTGCGAAATACGCTCGCGATTTACTATGTAAAATACTACTTGCAGCAGGCTGACTTTGTTACCACCTTTATGACCATCGGCATGTTAGGCAATATCTTGGGGTGTGCCAGCGCACAATTTGTCGCGGCCCGCGTAGATAAACGGCAAGCGTATATTGCATTACAGCTGATCGCTGCGCTGATTTGTGCTGCCGGTTTTTGGATTGCGCCAGAACAGCTTTACCTTGCCACTGCGCTGCACTTTGCTTGGAGCTTCTTTTTGCAAATGGCCACCCCGATGTTGTGGGCGAAAATGGCCGATGTGGTGGATTATGGCCAATGGCAAAATGGCATCAGAGTGACAGGTTTAGTCTATTCTTCTGTCGTGTTTTTTATTAAGCTGGGGCTCGCTTTGGGGGGGGCTTTAGCTGGTTGGTTATTAGCCTTTTATCACTACCAGCCCAATACGTTACAGACTACGGCAACGCAACAAGGTATTTTACTCAGTTTTACCCTGCTGCCGGCGTTGGCTTCAG
>CAZNXI010000144.1:0-7892 GCA_964577005.1 uncultured Rheinheimera sp. | reverse complement strand
GTTGCCACGCCAATCAAGGCTACACCAATAGTGGCCGCAGTGGGCCAGCTACTCCCTATACTCATCGCCACTATGGCACAAAGCAAACAACTTGCAGCGTAAAACCAACTCGGACTAAGGAGTTGTAAACCAAAATAAATAAGTGTAGGCACGGTACCAGATAACAGCCAAGTACCAATAAGTGCACCCACAGCCAGTAAAATAAGCACCGCAGCGAGAGACAAGGAAATACCTTTCACCATGGCTCGTTCGATACTGTGCCAATCATGTCCATTTTTCAAGCCAATGATCACCGCCACCGCTGCAGCTACAAACAAGGCTATTTGATTTGGTCCATATGAAGAATCATCTTTAAACAAGATTACCGATGCCGCTAATAAAGTAATCAGCACCAGCATGGGGAGTAAGGCGTCTAAGAGACTTGGCTGTTTCGGTTCCGATCGTTGCATTATCATATTCCTTGGTTACTTGCCGATAATGGCACTAAAGAGATCGAGTACACCGATCAAATTTAAAAAGACAATAATCACGGCTACTGGCGTAATCCAACGAATCGCAAATCGCCAAACCTGATAGCCACTGCGGCTGCTAGCCAACTCTTCTGCACTAACTTTTTCAGGCATGACCCAGCCAACAAAAATGGCAATGAAAAGACCACCAACGGGTAACATAATGGCAGAAGTGAGATAATCTTTTAATTCAAAAAAGCTTTTTATTTCTTTTCCTAATAGTGTCCATTCAAAAGTTGCCCAGCCGGCACCGGCAAACGAAAATACGGTGAGTAAGCCAAGTAACCAAAGCGATATGCCGGTAATTAAAGTGGCATTGCGTCTTTGCATACCTTTTGTTTCGACTAACCAAGCAACCGTAGACTCGATCATTGCAATAGCAGAAGTGAAGGCAGCAAATACCAGCATGACAAAGAATAAAGTACCGAAAAAAGTACCAAATGGCATACTGCCAAAAGCAATCGGTAAGGTCACAAAAATTAAGCCGGGACCTTCTCCTGGTGTTAAGCCATAACCAAAAACCAAAGGAAAAATCGCCATGCCAGCTAATAAAGCTACAGCAGTATCACACAAAGCAATAAACATGGAAGTTTTAGCAATAGAGACATTATTAGGTAAATAAGCACCATAAATAATCATGGCACCAGAGGCTAAACTTAAACTAAAAAAAGCATGCCCTAATGCTAATAACACACCATTCATAGTTAATTTAGAGAAGTCCGGTTTAAACATAAAATCTACGGCTTGCAAAAAGGCGCCATTCAAACCTGAGTAAATCGCCATCAGTATCAACAACACAAATAAAGAAGGCATTAAATAGTTAACAGCCTTCTCCAACCCTTTATGAACACCTTTACCCACAACAAAAACCGTCACAACAAGAATGACGGCTGACCAGCTCATCAGTGAAATAGGATTAGCAATAAAACTACCGAATTCGGCACCCACTTCTGCCGCGGGCATACCTACAAAGGCACCACTGGCAGTTTTAAACACATAAAATAATGCCCAGCCAGCGATGACGGCATAAAAGGATAAAATTAGATAACTGGCAACTAAACCACTCCACCCCGCTATTTGCCAACGAGTACTTGCTTTTGCCTCTAAAGCAAGGGTCTTAACCGAGTGGCCAGGACTTTGTCTACCCCGACGACCAATCAGCACTTCGGACATCATCACCGGTATACCAATTAAAAGAATACAAAGTAAATACACCAAAACAAAAGCGCCGCCGCCGTTTTCTCCCATGATATAAGGAAATTTCCAGATATTACCAAGGCCGACTGCTGCACCTGTCGCAGCGAGTATAAAAGCTAAGCGGCTTGACCAGAGGCCATGTACCGATTGACGTGTTCCCGACATAAAAAACCTTTTATAATTATTATGTTTTAATTATTAATAAAGGCGGTAATAACCGCCTTTTCTGCCAAGCCAGCAATTGGCTAATGTTTTGCTACGCGATTAAGCTGCAACAGATCTGAGGTAATATGTGCAGCCTCTTCTAAAAATGGGTCCAATTTACTTAAGAGTTCTGGCGCATCGTCTACGGAGGTAACCAAAGGTAAACCTAAGCGTTGCAGACGCTCATTAGTCCTGCTTAACGCTCTAGCTTCATCTTTCTCTCGTTTCGCAATGCGCTCTGCTTTGTTTAAAGACACACTTTTTTCATCTTTATATTGTTGATATTCAGCAATATCACTCATTAAATATTTAAATTCCGTCTCCTTTGCAATACGTTGCTGATGTTTCTCAAGTAACAAGGGCACACTTTGTTTAATCTCTTGTTGCTGCTCATGCTGTGCTGGTGCAATGGCATCCCAAGGTAAAGCATAATCTTCTTTACTCTCGCCCCACTCAGCTGGGTCAATGGCGGATGGGAAACTAATATCTGGAATAACCCCTCTATGCTGAGTACTACCACCATTGATACGATAGAACTTAGCCATGGTATATTGTACGCTACCTAATTCTTGCTCAAACCTATCATAAATACGACCAATGCCTCTGTGCTGTTGCACCGTACCCTTACCAAAGGTTTGTTCACCGATGATCAGTGCTCTACCATAATCTTGCATTGCTGCAGCAAAAATTTCAGAAGCAGAAGCGCTAAAACGATCAACCATCACAGTCAAAGGGCCATCATAATAAGATATCCCGTCGTTATCACCATTTAAACTAATTCGATTATTTCCAGAACGAATTTGTACAACAGGCCCACGGTCAATAAAAAGGCCGGTTAACAAAGTCGCTTCTTGTAAAGAGCCACCACCATTGCCACGTAAATCAATAATTAAGCCTTCAACTTTTTGCTCATTTGCTTCAACTAATAACGCTTTAACGTCTTCAGAAAGATTGTTATAAAAGCCGGGGATATTAATGACACCGATTTTGCTTTGTAGTTGACCTAGTTTCGGCTCAAGCAATTCAAATTTAGCAGCGCGATCTTCAAGACGAATTTTGTCACGCACAATTTCGACGACCTGCGTCTGACTGCTGGCCTCGCTACCGCCCAATACTTGTAAACGAACCTTACTGCCTTTTGGTCCTTTTATCAAATCTACAACATCATCTAAGCGCCAACCTACTACATCAACAAAATCTTTAGCATCCTGCGCCACACCGACAATTCGATCTTTTGGTTTTAGACGTTGGGTTAAATCAGCAGGGCCACCAGGGACCAGACTTTGAATTACCGTATAGTCTTCATCTGCGCGTAAAACCGCACCAATACCTTCAAGTTGGAGATTCATTTCCTGCTGAAAGCGTTCGGCATTGCGCGGAGAAAGATAAGAAGTATGCGCCTCAATTGCTCGACCAAACGAGTTCATTATAACTTGGAAAATATCTTCACTTTTGGTTTGTACCATGCGTTTTTGGGTATTCCGGTAACGTTTGACCAAGATATCTTTAGCTTCTTCCAACGTTTTACCCGTAAGTTTGAGATTTAATAAATCAAACTTAACTCTTTGCCGCCAAAACTCATCCAGCTCTTGTTGATTAGCTGCCCAATCAGCATCTTCTCGATCGTAGTAGTAGCGATCTTCAACGTCAAAGTTATGTTCTTGTTCTAGCACGCTGATCGCATACTCAAACCGCTCAAACCGGCGTTTCTGAGCCAAATTAAACATCTCAAAGGCAAAGTCTAAATTACCACTATTGATGCTATCATCAAACTTCAAGCGATATTGCTGAAATTTAGCGACATCAGCAGCCAACAAATGATTGCGAGAAAAATCGAGATTTTTTAAATAAAGATCAAAGATTCGCCCTGATAGCTCGTCATTTAACTGCACAGGTAAATAATGCGAGCGGGTAAAAGTAGCCGCAACTCTTTTGCTAGCTGTGGCGTGTTCAAGTGATTGACTAATCACTGGCAAAGTACTTATATCTACCGCAGGGGTAGTTTGGGCATGAATGCCTAACGCTAAAAATAAACTTACAGCTATCAAGGAAAATTTCTTCATAACACTCTCGATATACGTCAAGCCTGATACAGACTCTCCTGACGCGTTTTGATGACCATACCAGACCCCAGCTGAACTGTAACATCAGGAAGATTAACCTCCTGAATAGTTGCAGGCATTGGAGTAAGACCTAACTTCACCAGGACTTTCTTACCTACCGCCAACTGCGACGGTTCTATCATTGCCAAACTGGGTTGCTCTGCTGACTTGTCTATTCTCACCATGCCAGGTTGTGGTGTCACAGCAGGCTTGTTCGACTTAGCACCTTTAATACCGTTTTTGTTCGGCTTTCTTTTCTCAGTTGGTGTTACTACAGGCTTAGCTGTTTGTTGCTTTGCACGCTGTTCCTGGTTTTTTATCTTACGCTTCTCTGCAGCTTTTTGTTTACTCTCTACCAGCAACTTAGCAGCGTGCTCAGCTTGCTGGGCATCAATGACCTCAGCTGGCTGCCCCTCTAAATCTACGCGAGCAACGCCCTCTTTGGTTGCATCTAAATAACGCCAACTTGAAGTATAAACCCGCAAAGCCTGACGTAACTGCGTTTTACTCAGCTGGCTGTTTTCATCTAAACGCTGTGCCAAGTCCTGAAAGATACCTACTTTCAGAGGTTTAACATTTTGATCAGCGGCGAAACATAAGGGATATTGCTTAACCAAATAAGCAAGAATCTCTTTGACATTAGCAGGTTTTACCGTTTCCGCAGCAGGTAAAACGGGTGTTTCAGCCGTATCAGTAATGGGAGTTGTCATTAAGGGTTCACTCTTCTTCATCGTCTTCAGCAGGCATGTCCGTCATGCCTTCATCTATTTGTTGTTGGATATAGGCTAATGCCCAGCTTATTAACTCGTCTTCATCGACATCTAGCAGGACGGTATCACCGCGTAGTTGTTCCCATAGTAGCGGCATTAAATAGCCAATTTCTCCTGATGTCAGGGTGTCTGGCAGGGCTTCCCAGACTACATGCACAATACTATTAAATTTATCGGCAACCAGTTCTTCATCACCATCCCAATCGCCGATTTCTGATATTTGTAACAGGTAATCTTGTACAGAGAGCAAGTCTTTCATGCTATGTTTATTAACCTTTGTTCAAATAAATCAACTAGCTTGGCCAGCACCGCTTCATCAGTTTGATCAAAACGGTTAAGTAGTGGACTATCAATATCCAATACCGCGATAATTTGCCCGTTGTGCCTAACTGGAAGAACAATCTCTGAATTACTTGCTGCATCACAAGCGATGTGTCCAGGAAACTCATGAACATCTGCCACACGCTGAATCTCACCTGTGGCAACACAGGTACCGCATACGCCTTTACCAATAGGAATTCGAACGCAGGCAACTTGCCCTTGGAAAGGACCAAGTACTAATTCAGTATTGCGCATAATATAAAAACCAGCCCAATTCAGATCTGGTAATGAATTAAAAAGCAGTGCACTTAAATTTGCCATATTGGCGATCATATCAGTCTCATGTTCTAACAGCGCTTTCGCCTGTTCTAACAGTAATAGGTATACTTGGTTTTTCTCGATCGACATGTTATCTACAGATTGAAGTAATACTTAAGCCTACTACATTACTTGTTTTAAGGCCTAATTTAAACCCTTTTTAGCGTAAACACCGGCGCTCTGACTGAAGTTTCCTGTCTTTAAGAACGGTTTGCTGTTAATTTCAACAAGTTTTAACAACAGACTTGTATATGCACGCTTAAGCTTTACGAGAGTCGTTATGCCGGTTTGATAAAAGTTAGAGGATTAACGGGGTACAATAGCTGTGGAGCTTGTGTTTGCAAACTAAAACGGCGAGTATCTTTGAAAGGAAGTTTCATAAATCCCCCCACACCTTCGCCGCTGATTAAATACACTTTTGACAAAATACTATCGAGCAAATGACTAAAATTATGTTCTGCAGCAGCATCTAGTAAGCGATAGTAGCTATGAATTTTCATGTAGAGTGGTGTAACTTCAAAAATAATGCAGCCAGTGTGACGAATCAAATTCAACTTGGCTATATCATCCATAATGGCATCAGGTAACACCAGTTGCTCATCAGGATCTTTGCCATCTTCAAAATAAGAATGCTGTTTACTCGCTTCTTCAAGACTTAATACTGGTGCTAATTGATAAGGGATCTTCGCACAACGAGGTGCAGTAAAAGGAACCGACTCACTGTCACGACTAATATGAATTGTGTTGCGAGCATTAAACAAACACGCTTTAAAAATACCTACTTTGCTGATAGCTCGTGCCAGCGTCACCACATTATTTACCGCTAATGCAAAAGCTCGTCGTAACGTTGAATCATACAAGTTTAAACTACTATCAATAAAAATACCTTGTGCTTGCCAATGAATAGCTAAACCTCCAACAACGGGATAACGAGCTAAACGACTTACTGCTGCAATAAAAGCTTTTTCGGTTTCGCCCATACCTTCAAGATAGTTTTTGTAATAACGTTCTAATTGCACGTCATCAACATAAGCAATATCCATTTCTTCATTATGTTCTCGTAAAAAAGATTTACGTGACGAATAGACTACGGTGTCGAGTTCCCGCGGTTCAGGACTTACCCAAACAGGCAATAGAGGCTCATCATCAAACAAGACTAAATTAGGCAATACTAGACGTTGTAATCGGGACATATGTTTTAAAAAGTAGTCTCCTGCTTGTTGGCGCAGGGTTAAGTCGTCGGATAACATACTGTCCAATAAGGTAGCAAACTCTAGCGGCAGCCCCAAGCTTCGTGCTGGTATAGCTTTTCGACCAAAACGACTAGGCTGACCTGAAGCAAGTGCATATAACGTACTAGCAACACCTTGTTCATCGAAACGCGGACTGGATAATTGCCCGCTACGTTGCTCTGGGCCAATAAAATAAATATCCCCCATCCTAGCATTGGAATGCTGTAAATCAGCAGACATTAGTTGCATGACATTCGTTGACAGATAATGCCCCCCTGCATCTAACTGCGCGAATACCGATGATCCCCAATCAATTAAGCTGATTCGCCCAGTGGATTCATCAAAGACGAGATTTGACGGTTTAATATCACCATGCACTATGGGTAAAGATTCACCGTCTTTTATATACCTTCTCAAATGTAATAGCAGTTCAGCCAATTGACAGGCGATATCAACCAGTAATTTAATCGGTAAACGCCCGTGCTTTAAACTAAATTGCTCTAAATCGCTACCCGGCGCTCTGGCCATCATTAAGATACCCTGCTTACGTACAACCTGATAGGTAATATAAGCAGGCACTGAAGGGTGCTGCACTTGCGATAACATAAAAGCTTCGTCAGCTAAACGCTCCTGAATATGCTGTGGTAAATTAATTCTGGAAAACTTAAACACATAACATTGCTTGTCAACACCGTAGCCTTCGAAAGCAAAACCATATGCTCCTTTACCCAACAGACTGATATCACGGTAACCGAGCTTCTCTAATTCCTCGATGCACAATGCTACCCAGTCTTTTAATTTTTTGGCGTCATTGGTATTAAGCAAATAGATAGATTGCTCTTCAGGAATGTAAAAATTACGCAGGTTACGTTCTTGCATTACAACTCCGGTATGCAGATACTCATTTCACTTTTGCTGATATGGCAAAAAACTCCAAGAACATCTAAGGAGGCTGATATTTTTCAGACACTTTGAATAAACATAGCAAACCTATCATAGCAACCAGCTCTCAGCAATTGTCGATTAGCCTTAGTTTTGTGCTAAACAGACTTTATCATGCAATACGATAAGGATCGAAGAGCCAGACGCAACGCCCTCAGGCAGGCCCGAAAGGCGAAACACAGGAAGGTGTTTCGCAATGCCACCCCCCGCAGGGGCTGTGGCTGCCATGCGGGGGTAGTATACCCGCGTAGCGGATAAAGCAAAAAGCCCACTCGACTGAGTGGGCTCTTTGGCTTT
>CAZNXI010000143.1:5251-7929 GCA_964577005.1 uncultured Rheinheimera sp. | reverse complement strand
TCACAGGGCGCTAATTGTACGCAATTTCCCCCACAGTCGCAAGTACAATTATTAAAAAGATCACTTGGTCAACAAAAGGATCTAGATTTCATTTTAGCCAACCGCTTCTATAGTGTAGAATTACTTCCATTCAGGTACTTAAGCAGTAGTAAGCAGATGACGCTAGATGAAATACAGCGGCTCTCGGCAGCCGACATGACCGCCGTAAATCAGCAGATATTTTCTCAGCTAAGCTCCGATGTGGCGCTTGTTAACCAACTTGGCATTTATATCGTCAATAGTGGCGGCAAGCGTTTGCGCCCTTTGTTAGCAGTGCTTGCAGCTCGAGCCTTGGGCTATCAAGGAGAACAGCATCTTAGTATCGCCGCGATTATTGAATTTATTCACACCTCAACGTTATTACATGATGATGTGGTAGATGAATCGACGCTAAGACGGGGTAAAGAAACCGCTAATGCGCTATTTGGCAACCAGGCGAGTGTGCTGGTTGGCGATTTCTTGTATAGCCGCTCATTTCAAATGATGGTTAAACTAGACAATATGCGTGTTATGCAAGTACTCGCCGATGCAACCAACATTATTGCTGAAGGCGAAGTATTACAGCTAATGAATGTGAATGATCCTGAAACGACTGAAGAAAGTTATATGCAGGTCATCTACTGTAAAACGGCTAAATTATTTGAAGCCGCGACTCAGCTGGCGGCAGTGATTTCCGGACAAAGTGCTGAAATGGAACAAGCCATGAAAGCCTATGGTATGCATTTGGGTACCGCGTTTCAGTTAATTGATGATGTACTTGATTATCAGGCTGATGCCAATGAACTGGGTAAAAATATCGGTGATGACCTAGCCGAAGGCAAACCGACTTTACCTCTTATCCATGCACTGAAAATGGGATCTCCAGCACAGCAACAATTAATTAGGGCAGCCATTACGGAAGGCAATGGCATGCAACATTTAACAGAAATTATGGCTGCATTACAGGAAACTGGTGCTTTTGCCTATACGCGAGAAATTGCCCAGCAAGAAGCGATAAAAGCGAAACAAGCCTTATTATTGCTTCCCGCTTCAGACTACAAGACAGCGTTAGTTGCACTTGCAGATATTGCACTATCTCGCAGCCACTAAATCTCGAAGCCACTAAGCCCTTTAGTGGCTTACTTAAGCTTGGACTACAAATAAAAAAGGCGCATTAAGCGCCTTTTTTAACACTAAGCAAACTTAGTTTTTATTAACAAACTCTTCGCCAAGCGTAATATCCGCTTTTAAGGTACCCAGCATATCGTTCATTGCCTTTTCTTCAAAAGCACTTAAGGTACCGATTGGCAGCAGTTGCTCTACACCATTTTTACCTAGTACCAATGGCTGTGCAAAGAAACGAGCATGCTCACCGGCACCTTCAACATAGGCATACTCAGTAACAGCTTCACCCTGTAAACCTTTCATTAAAGACACGCAGAAACGCGCTGCAGCTTGCCCCATTGACAGCGTAGCAGATCCGCCACCGGCCTTAGCTTCAACAACTTCAGTACCCGCGTTTTGGATACGTACCGTTAATGCAGCCACTTCTTCATCCGTAAAGCTGACATCAGCTACTTGTGATAATAATGGTAGAATAGTTGTACCGCTATGACCACCAATCACTGGCACAGTGATCTCAGCAGGGTTTTTATCTTTTAATTCTGCAACGAAGGTCTCGGCACGAATCACGTCTAAGGTTGTTACACCAAATAAACGGCGTGGATCGTAAGTACCGGCTTTCTTAAAGACTTCAGCAGCAATGGCAACAGTGGTGTTTACTGGGTTAGTGATAATACCCACTAAAGCTGTTGGACACTGTTCAACAATAGCTTCCGCTAAGGTTTTAACGACACCCGCATTAATATTAAATAAATCTGAGCGATCCATACCTGGTTTGCGTGGCATACCGGCAGGGATCATCACAATATCAGCACCCACTAAGGCTTTGTTCAAATCTTCTTTACCATAGCCAGTTACTTTAACGGCAGTTGGAATATGGCTTAAATCTACAGCCACACCTGGAGTAACAGGAGCCAGATCATACAAGGCTAAGTCTGTGCCGGCAGGTAAATCTAACTTCAGTAACAATGACAGTGCCTGACCAATACCACCGGCAGCACCTAAAACGGCAACTTTCATGATTCTCTCCAATTTTACAGTTCAGAATAACCGCGCCAACAATACTGAAATAGCGCACAAATTACAAATATCTTCGCCTAAAGTCTATATAAAAACTCGTTTCAAGCGCAGCAAAAAAACGCTCTGAATTTTGCCAAGCAATTTTAACTCAGCCACTGCATTGTGGCGTTAAATTTGTTAGTATCACTGCACTTAACTCAACGTTGAACAAACCATCATGACCAAACAAAGCCGTCAAGAAGCTTTAATCAATGCATTTAAAGCGCTATTAAAAACAGAAAGCTTTGCTTCACAAGGTGAAATTGTTGATGCTCTTAAAAATGAAGGCTTTGACAATGTCAGCCAATCCAAAGTGTCAAGAATGCTCAGCAAGTACGGCGCAGTGCGAACCCGTAATGCGCGTCAAGAGATGGTGTACACCCTGCCACCAGAGCTCGGCGTACCGACAACGAAAAGCCCACTGCGTCAATTAGTGCTGGATATCGAACATAACGATGTGATGATTATTATCCGCACTA